>JAKFCH010000154.1:0-6006 GCA_036676765.1 Deltaproteobacteria bacterium | reverse complement strand
GGCGGGCCGCGGCGGCGCGGCGGGCGGCGGCGGGAACGCCGGCGAGGCCGGCACGAACGAGGACGGCGGCGGGAACGCCGCCGGGGCGAGCGGCTCGCGGGGGACGGTGGCCTCGCCGTGGTTGTCCATCGAGACGGTGGTCGGCCGCTGGTCGGCGGGCTCCTCGTACCCGGTGCCGGCGCGCGCCCGCACGGCGCGCTCGAGATCCGCGGCGCTGGTGATCAGCGTGCGCTCGTCCCCGTGGGGCGAGGGGGGCGCCGCGGCGGGGCGCGCCTCTTCTTCACCCGCGCGCTTGATGAAGATCGCATGCCCACACTTCCGACAGGTGGCCTTGTTGACCTCCTTCGTGAGCTTGGAGTCGGGGATTTTGTAGGAAGCGCCGCAGTTGTCGCAGACTACTCGCATGGACCGGTCCCGGGGCAGTGTCGTCATCGGGGCCCCGAAGCGGGATCCGGTCAAACGAGAAACGCTATTGGTAGGAAGTCCGGACCCCGATGTCAATCATCCGCTTTCACGCGGTCGGGCATCCCGGCGCCGAGGGAGGGCCCGCACGCTCACCGGGCGTTGAGCGACCAGTCGTAGTCGAGGTGGCGCACGGTGGCGCCCCCGGCGGCGATCCCGGCGGCCATCTCCGCCGGCGCGTAGCGCGCGACGAAGGCCGGCACGCTGCCCGCGGCGCGGGTGAAGTCGGCCTCGTACCACTCGAAGATCTTCGAGAGGGCGAGCGTGCGGGTGGCGGGATCCCAGCGGTTCTTGGAGGGGTCGGCTAGGAAAGCGCGCGCCGCGGCGTCCAGGCTCGCGTCCAGATCCGCCGCGCGCCACGCGCGGGATTGCAGCGCCGGGCAGCTCGCCGAGGCGCAGCTGATCGCGAAGTGGATCCGGACCTCGTCGAGCTCTCCGAGCAGGATGCGCTTCTCGATGTCGTCGAGCGTGAGCGGCGCGCCGGCCGGGGTCGCGGAAGGATCGGGCGACGCGGCCCCCGGCGCCGCCGTGCCCGACGCGGGCGTGCGGTTCCGGACGGTGACCACGGGCTGCCGGAAGGCCGCGTACGGGAGGAGCCCGATGGAGCGGATGCTGTCGACGGGCATGTGGTCGAGGACGACGCGCAGGGTGAGCGCGTTGTAGGCGTTGATCCAGAAGGCGACGCGCTCGGCGTGCGTCCACGAGGCGGCCTCCTCGAAGGAGGGGCCCGCCAGGGCCGCGACGTAGGCGTCCAGGGCGGCGCGATCGGCCGCGAGGCCCGCGTAGTCGACGCGCCCGTCGGCCACGTGGCGGGCGAGCAGGGCATCGAACGCGCCGTGGGTGTGGTCGAAGAGCGCCTTCGTGGGTGCGTGCGGGGCGAGGGCGGGCGCGGGGCCCGGGCAGGCCGAGGCCGTGGCCAGCGCGACGAGGAGGAGGCCGCGACGGAGCGCGGCGATCACTCGGCGGCCGGCGGCACCTGGACGGTGACGGTCCACCCGTCCGGCTCCTCGACGTACTCGACGGGCGGGGGCGTGGCGGCGTACCAGATCCCGAAGGCGCCGCCGCCCGCGACGGCGACCGCTCCCGTCCAGAACCACCATTGCTCGTGGAGCGGGCGCTTGTAGCGCATCGGCCCCGACGCCTTGATGCGGGTCCCGCCGGCGGGCCGCGCCGTGGCGGACCTCCCGGGCGCGCGGGCGGCGTCGTCCTCCCCGAAGTCGGGCGGCGGGCCGGGATCCGCCTCGGCGAGCGCCTCGGGATCGAGGTCCTCGACCTCAGCGTCCACCTCGAGGTCGGCCTCCGGCTCCGCGACGACCGCGGGCGCGGACGATCCGCCCTCCGCGAGCTGGCGCACGATCTCGTTGTACGCGGCGTCGACGGGGAGCGGAGGGGTCTCCTCCAGGGCGGCCTTCACCTCGGAGACGAGCTGGCCGCCGGCGTACATCCGCGCTGACACGGCGCCGTCGGCGGACACCCAGCCGGTCACGACGTAGTCGACCGCGAGGGACGCGGCGATCCGCCCCACCTCGTCCTCCGGGCGCGTCCGGCGCGGGCCCTTGGCGTTGGTGTCCTCGGCGGCGGCGAGGAGGGCCGCGGCGGACGACGACATGCGCGTGCCACGCTCCTTCGCGTAGGACGGCACGAGCGAGGCGGCCTCGGCGAAGCGCAGCTTCGCCTCCGCGCCCTGCCCAAGGCTCTCGAAGCAGAGCCCGAGGAGGAAGGTGGCGTCCGCGAGCTCGGGGCGCCGGCCCACGTCGGAGAACGCGCCGTCGTGGAGGCGGATCGCCTCGTGGAGCGGCGAGAGCGCCCCCGAGGCATCCCCCGCGGAGTAGAGGCGGCGCCCCTCGGAGACGAGCTCCCGCGCGCGCCGCAAGGCGTCGTCCTGCCCCTTCGACACGCCGTCCGCGATGTCGGACCCGGAGAGCGGGTCGAGCGCGCCCTCCTCCAGGAAGGCGTCGCGCACGCCCTGGGCGACGGTCTGGGCGTCGGAGAACGACAGGCCGTAGCCGTCGAAGTCGAGCACCGCGACGGTGGCCGCGGACGCCACGCCGCCGAGCCAGCAGAGGGCGAGCCAGGCGATCACGGGGCCACCACGCGGCCGCGCACGATCCGGGCGGCCTCGGCGGTGCGCCGATCGGCGTCGGGATCGCGCGGCCCCATGCCGTGCGGCACGATCCGCAGGAGCTTCCGCCCGAGCGAGCGCGCGCCCTGGGCGTTGCTCGCGGCGCGCACGATCGAGCGCCACCGCAAGGGGTGGCCGTAGAACCGGAGGTAGGCGAAACGCTGGATCAAGCGGAGCTCGAAGCGCGAGATCTCACCCCGGAAGGGCTGCCGCGCGTAGTAGTCGTAGTCGGTGTAGTCGGAGGACATCTCGTAGCCCTCCTCCTTCATCTTGCGCCACAGGTCGGTGCCGGGGATCGGCACGAACAACGAGAAGCTGGCCTCGTCCGCGGGCAGGCTGGTCGCCATCTGGATGGTGGCGAGCATCTCGGCGCGCGTCTCGCCGGGGGCGCCCAGCATCAGGAACAGCAGCGTGGCGACCCCGTGCTCGTGCGCCACGCGGACGGTGTGCTCGATCGCGTCGGCGGTGACGCCCTTCTTGTAGATGCCCTCGCGGATGTGCTCGGTGGCGCTCTCCATGCCGATGCCGACCTTGCGCAGGCCGACCTCCGCCATCGTGCGCATCAGCTCGGGCGCGATGAGGTTCGCCCGCGTGGTGCAGCCCCAGTACAGCTCCAGCCCGGTGTCCTTCAGCTGGCGGCAGAACTCGGTCACCCACTTCCGGTTGGTGGTGAACGTGTCGTCGGTGAACCAGAAGCCCTCGATGGCGAAGCGGCGGTGGAGCTCCACGATCTCGGCCACCACGGAGCCCGGCGTGCGGGCCCGGAGCTTCTTGCCGAACATCGCGTCGAGCACCGGCTGGCAGAAGCTGCACTCGAACGGGCAGCCGCGGCTCGCCATGAGGTTCACGCCGCGCAGGCCGGGGCGGAAGCTGTCGAGCTGCCCCCACGCCGCGAGGTAGGCCTCCATGTCGAGCAGCTCCCACGCGGGGAGCGGCAGCGCGTCGAGGTTCGCGATGCCCGCGCGGCGCGTCCGCTCGTGGATCGTGGCGCCCTCCTTCGTCCAGCAGCCCTCCACGGGGCCCGCGCCGCCCGCGAGCCACTGCTCGAGCAGCGCGACGGTGGACTCCTCGCCCTCTCCGAGCACGACGGCGTCGACCTCGTCGAGCGCGATGAGCGAGGCGGGGTCGGTGGTGGGGTGCGGCCCGCCGACGAACACGCGGAGCCCGCGCGCCTTCGCCATCCGCGCGGCCTCCAGGCCCTCGCCGAGCATGAGCGTGGACATCCCGATGCCGACGTAGTCGGGCTTCTCGCGGTCGAGGAAGTCACGGATGACGTCGAGCCGCGCGTCGAACGTCGTGTCGCAGATGGCCACGTCGACCGGGAGGTGCGCGCGCAGGTAGCCCGCGAGGGTGGCGATCCCGAGGGGGTAGTCGCCCGAGGGGTAGCGGAAGCGCGGGAAGATGAGGGCGATCTTGAGGCGCCCCTCGGGCCGCGGGGGGGGATTTGCGGGGGGGCCGGAGGGCCCCCCTGCCCCAGGAGAAGGAGGGGTCGACATCTCGCTCACGCTGCCACCAGGTACGGCCCGATCGCCAGCGCGTCGATCCGGGCCGCGCGCCACGTGGCGACGGCCTCCTCGGGCGTACGGACGATGGGCTCTTCGTGGAGATTGAAGCTGGTGTTGATGATGGCCGGCACCCCGGTGAGCCGGCGGTACGCTGCCACCGTGCGCGCGAGGCTCGGCGTCGTGATCGGATCGACGAGCTGCGGGCGGAGCGAGCCGTCGACGTGCACGGCCGCCGGGCAGGCCTCCGCGAGCGCACGGCGCGCCTGGGTGGTGACGGTCATGAACCGCGCGGCGTCCCGCACGGGACCGAGGCCGTCCATCCAGTCGTCGGCGTCCTCCGCGAGGAGCACCGGCGCGAACGGCATGAAGTCGGAGCGGGACAACGCGACGTTGAGGCGGTCGGTCATGGTGCGGTCCGTCGCGGCGGCGAGGATGGAGCGGTTGCCGAGGGCGCGCGGGCCGAACTCCATGGCGCCGTCGAACCGGGCGACGATCTGCCCCCGCGCGAGCCGCCCCGCGACCTGCTCCTCGAGGTCCTGGACCCGGCGCGCGGGCAGCCCGGCGCGGGCGAGGGCGGCGCCGATGGCGTCGGCGTCCCAGGCGGGGCCGAGGAAGGTGTCGCGCAGCGGCGAGGGGTGCGCCTCGGGGGTGCGGGTGGCCCACCCGAGCAGCGCGGCGCCGGCGGCGAGCCCGCCATCCCCCATGTGCGGGAACACGTGCAGGCTCGCGACGCCCGGCAAGGCGCCGATGTGCTGGTTGAGCCGCACGTTGGCGAACACGCCTCCCGCGAGCGCGAGGTGGGCGAGCCCGGTGCGGTCCATCCAGGTGGAGATCAGGGCGCCGAGCTCGTCCTCCAGGCCCTTCTGGAGCCACGCGCACACGTCCTCCCGGCGGTAGGGGCGCAGGCGCGCGAGCCAGGGCCGGAGCGGCGCGCCGAAGTGCTCGGTGAACGTGCGGGCGTCGGCCGGGCCGGTGAACGGGAAGGGGACGCGGACGGCCGCCGCGTCACCCAGGGCGGCGAGGCCGGTGAGCTTGCCCTCGTGGCGGAACGGGCGGAAGCCGAGGAACCCGGTGAGCGTGGCGTAGAGCAGCCCGTAGGAGTGCGGGTAGGCCATCGCCCCGAGGCGGTCGAGGCCGCGCGGCGAGCTCCGGTAGACGGTGAGTGCGAGGCCGTCCCCGATGCCGTCGGCGACGACGACGAGGCTCTCGGCGTGGGGGGCGGTGTAGGCGGCGGTCGCGGCGTGGCAGCGGTGGTGGTCGTACAGGTCGATCGGCGCGGCGGGCGCGACGGAGCGGACGGACTGCCCGAGCAGGACACGCAGGGCGGGCGTGAGGAGCCGGACCGCCGTCGACTCGGCGCGGAGGCGCGGGAACGGGCTCTCGAACTGCAACCACTCGGAGAGCCGGGCGCCGTAGCCCGGATGATCGTGGTAGAACCAGCCGTCGTCGAGCTTGAAGCGGCGCTGGGCGGGCCGGACCCCCCGGAGCACCGGGTTCGGGTTGACGAAGCCGGAGAAGGCGACGGCGTCGACCTCGCCGACGCGCGAGAGGCAGTCGCGGATCGACTGCGCGGGCCAGCCGCCCTGCCCCTTGGCGCGGGTGAAGCGCTCCTCGTTCGACGCCGCGACGACGACGCCGTCGCGGACCACGGCCGCGCCCGCGTCGTGGGTACCGTCGTAGATCCCGAGGACGACCATGCGGCGAAGGATGCCACGTTTCGGAGGCGCGACGCGGGAGGAGCGCGGATCGCGCGGGGTGGGCTACGGCCCGGGGGCCGCCCGACGCGCCTCGGAGGTGTACGGTGGGGCGATGGTCTCCCCCGCGCCCACCGGTCCGGCGCCCGTGACGGGCGCGCCCCTCGCCGCCGCGCTGGCGCTGCCCGGGGTCGGCGGCACCCCCGAGGCCCGCCTCGCGCGG
>JAKFCH010000153.1:0-8433 GCA_036676765.1 Deltaproteobacteria bacterium | reverse complement strand
CGCGGCCACGCGCGGGCCGTGGGCGCCGGGTACGTCGGCGCGCTCGACACCCTGGCGCAGATGGACGACATCGCCGCGCAGGTCTCGCTCTCCCCGACCGACGCCGGGTGCGCCCGCGATCTCGCCGCCGACGCCGCCGCCGCCTTCGATTGTTTCTCGCTCGGCCTGTCCCGGTGCGCGTTCATCCAGGACGACGGGTGGTGTTCGGTCGGGTGGGACACCCACTCCGGCAACGATCTCCAATCCACCCACTACGAGCTCCTGTTCAACTACCTCACCGAGGTGATGGACGATCTCGCCTCGCGCGCATCCGTGACCGGCGGCAACCTCATCGACGAGGTCACGGTGGTGGTGCTCTCCGAGATGGGGCGCCACCCCCAATACAACGCCACCGGCGGCAAGGACCACTGGACCTACACCTCCGCGATGCTTCTCGGCGCGGGCGTCCGCGGCGGTCAGGTCGTCGGCGAGATGAACGCAGACTTCCAGGGCCGCCCCATCGATCTCGGTACGGGGGAGGTGAGTGACAGCGGCACCGGGCTCCTCCCGAGCAACCTCGGCGCCACCCTGCTCGCGATGGCCGACATCGATCCCGCCAGCGTCCTCACCGACGGCGCCGCGCCGATCACCGCGGTGATGGCGTGATCCTGCTCCTGTTCGCCTGCGCCGGCGCGCCCGACGGGGACACCGCCGCGGCCGAACCGACGTGCACCACCGCCGTCACGTGGCAGAACTTCACCGACGGCTTCTTCGCCTCCTACTGTCGCTCCTGTCACGCCTCGACCACCGACGACCGCTACGGCGCCCCCGTCGGTGTCGACTTCGACACCGAGGCGCAGGTGCGCGCCCAGGAGTCCGCCGTGCGCCGGGTCGTGCTCGACGGGAGCTCGATGCCGCCCGGCGGCGGACTGTTGCCGGATGACCTTGCGTTGTTGCGGGAGTGGGTGGAGTGCGGGGGGCGGTAGCCCCCCGGCGCCTTCCAAGCCTACGGTGTCTCGGTGGTGTCGCTCGTATCGGACTCCTCGGTGGTCTCCTCGGTCGTCTCCTCGACCGTGCACGCACCGGGCCCCACGAGCCCGGCGTTGAAGCCGGCGAGCTCGGTCGCGAGGGTGTACGCCTCCGTGGACCGCTCGTCGCTGGAGCCCACGCCCAGCGGCACCCCGTCCCCGTCGTCGTTGGCGGCGAGCCACGCGTCGGCCGCGTCGATCTCGTCGGTGAGCTCGGCGTCCACCACGCCGGCGGCGAGGTTGAGCTTCGTCGCGATGAGATGCGTGGCGAGCGTGGTCGAGCTGTCACCCCACGTCGGCAGGTTCATGAAGGCCACGAGCGTGGGCGTGTCATAGAGCCGGCCGCCGATCGTCATCTCGGTCACCGGCCAGGCCGCCTCGTTCTCCTTCCAGAAGCCCTGCTGCTCGGTGCACCCGGAGGCGCACTGGTGCTCGATGCAGTCGTCCTCCAGCACGTTCCCGTCGCAAGCACATGCGTCGTCGCAGTCCGCCACGAGCGGGTCGCAGTCGAGCTCCTCGTCGCCCGAGCCGTCCTCCGAGCCGTCCCCCGAGTCGTCCCCCGAGCCGTCGCCGGAGTCGTCGCCCGTGCCATCGCCCGTGCCGTCCCCGGTGCCATCCCCCGTGCCGTCCCCGGTGCCATCGGTGACCGGGCCCTCCTCCTTTCCAACATTGGCGTCCGAGCACGCCGGAACGAGCGCAATAGCCGCCAAGAGCAGGATGATCGTCTTCATTTGTCTCTGACCCCCGGCACCATGGTTAGGTCCACACAAAGCCTTGGCAAGGGCTCCCCCTCCCGGTGCGTACAGGCCAACCGATGGCGGACGGCGGCGCGGGCGGGCGAACGCTGAAGCCGGCTCCCGCACGCGATAGATGGGGCGGATGCCGTACACCGCGTGGGCGTGGCGCGTCCTGACGGGCGATACGCTCGCCGACAAGCTCGCGCCCCCCGTCACGGATCCCGAAGGGGGTTCCCAGGCGGGTTCCGAAGGGGCCGCCGAAGGGGAGGGGAGCGCCGTCCTCCGCGAGGCCCGCGGGCCGATCCCCGAGGTACCGGGCCGCCCCGTGGGGCTCGGGCTCCTGCCCCCCGGCCTCGCGGCCCGCTCGCCGTTCCCCGCGGAGCACACCCTCCACGAGCCCGAGGCCCGCGGGCGCGCGCTGCACTTCTTCGCCAACCACGAGCTTCTCGCGCTGGAATTGCTCGCGCTCGCGCTGATCCGGTTCCCCGAGGCCCCTGCCGCCTTCCGCCGCGGCCTCGTCGGCATCGCCGCGGACGAGCAGCGCCACCTCGCGAGCTACCTCACGCGCATGGCGACGGTCGGGGTGCGCTTCGGTGATCTCCCCGTCAACCGCTACTTCTGGGACGCCCTCGCCGGCGCCTCGCCGATCCAGCTCGTGGCGGGGCTGTCGCTCACCTTCGAGCAGGCGAACCTAGACTTCGCGGCCCACTACGCTGCCGCCTTCCGCCGCGTCGGTGACGACGACACCGCCCGCGTCCTCGACGCCGTCCTCGCCGACGAGATCCGCCACGTCGGCCACGGCCTCGCGTGGTTCGACACCTGGCGCGACCCCGCCCTGTCCCGCTGGGAGGCCTGGGTCGGGGCGTTGCCACCGCCGCTCACGCCCGCGCGGGCCAAGGGAACGCGCTTCCATCGCGCCCCGCGCGAGGCCGCGGGCCTCGACCCCGACACGATCACCCGCCTGGAGGCCTTCGGTGCGTCGCGGGGGCGCGCCCCGCGCGTGTTCAGCTTCCACCCCGAGGTGGAGTCGGAGGTGGCCGGCCTGCCGCCGAGCAAGTCGGGCGTCCGCATCACACGCGATCTCGCCAGCCTCCTCGTGTTCCTCGCCGGCAAGGACGACGTCGTGTTGACGCCGCGCGCGCCGAGCGCGCACCACCTCGCCGAGCTCGCCCGCGCCGGGTTCGCGCCCCCCGAGGTGATCGAGGGCGGCCCGCCCGATCCGTTGCCCGCGGCGCTCCTCGGCCGGCCGCTCGGCGGCTTGTGCCCGTGGGGGTGGAGCCCGGTCGTGGCCGACGCGCTCGCGCCGCTCGAGGCCGCCCCCTGGGATCCCGCCCGGCGCGCGCTCTACGAGAAGTCCTGGTCGGTCGCGCGCCTCGCCGAGCGGCCTGATCTCTGCGATCCCGCCGTGGTCGGCGTGGTGTGCACCACGATGGCCGAGGTGGAGCGTCTCGCGACGCCGTCCCACGTGGTCAAGGCCCCGCTCGGCACCGCCGGCCGCGGCATGCGGCGCTGGGGCGATCCGGGCGTGGACGAATGGGTGGCCGCCGTCCTCGACGCCCAGGGCGCCGTGGTCGTGGAGCCGTGGCTCGACCGCGTGCTCGATCTCTCCCTCCAGTTCGACGTCGCACCCGACGGACGCGTGTCCACCGAGGTCTGGGGGCGCTTCCTCACCGATGGCCGCGGGCGCTACCGAGGGGCCGTGCTGGGGGACGTGCTGCGCGACCAACCGCCCGCCGTGCGACGCCTCCTCTCCGAGCAGGGCGACCGCCTCGCGAAGGTGGCGTGGCACCTCGGCCCGGCGATGGCCGCGCGCGGGTTCTCCGGCCCCGCGGGGATCGACGCGCTCGTCTACCGGGTGGCGGGCTCCGGCGAGGGCGGCGGGCCCGACGTGCTCGGGCTCAAGCCCCTCGTCGAGCTCAACCCTCGCGTGACGATGGGCCGCGTGGCCCGGGCGATCGGGCGGCGGGTGCGGCGCGATCGGGTGGGGCTCTGGACCCAGGTGTCGAAGGCCGAGGTGCGCGCCGCGGGCTTCGGCGGGCTCCGGGACTGGGCCGCCGCCGTGCGCGAGCACGCGCCGCTCCGGCTCGACGCTTCGCGCGGCGCCGGCGATGCGCCGTTGATCGGCGACGGCGCCCTGTTCACCACCGATCCGTCCTGCGCCGAGCGGATCGTCACGGTGCTCGTCGTCGGGGACTCGCTCGCCGACTGCCGCGTCCGACTCGGCCTCGCGCCTCCCGGCGAGCCGCCGGTCGCAATAAGCCACCCGGGATGAGCTTCAAGGACCGCGTGTACGCCGTGGTGGCGTCGGTGCCCCCCGGGCGGGTGATGGGCTACGGCCACGTCGGCGCCGTGCTCGGCTCGCCGCGGTTCGCCCGCCAGGTCGGCTGGGCCCTCGCCGCGCTCCCGCGCGACACGGCGGTGCCCTGGCACCGCGTGATCCGCTCCTCGGGCCACCTCGCGTTCCAGGGCGATCCCGCGCGCGCCCTGGTCCAGCGCGCGCTCCTCGAGGACGAGGGTGTCGTGTTCGAGGGGGATTGCGTGCCGATGGCCCGCCACGGGTGGACCCCCGCTTGATCTTCTTCTACTCCCTGCTCGCCACGCTCCTCGCGCCGCTCGTGGCCCTCGTCGTGGCGATCCACCCACGCCTCCGCGCGCACGCCGGGGAGCGGCTCGGGTTCGTCCGCCTCGAGGTGGAGCCCGGCGCGGTGTGGATCCACGCCGCCTCGCTCGGCGAGGGCCGCGCGGCCGAGGCGCTCGTGGCCGCCCTCCGCCCCGCGCTCGGCGGCGTCCCCATCCTGCGCACGTGCACGAGCAACCACGCGCGGGTGCAGCAGACCGGCGCCGATCAGACCTGCTGCCTGCCCATCGACGTGCCGTTCCTCGTCGAGCTCTGGCTCGATCGCGTGCGCCCGCGCTGCCTCCTCCTCGTCGAGGCCGAGCTCTGGCCGGCGCTGCTCTACGCGTGCCGTCGCCGCGGCATCCCCGTGGTGGTGGTGGGCGCCCGCATCGGCCCCGGGCTCCGCCGGGTGATGTCGGTCCCCGGCGCGTGGCGCGCCCTGACGCGGGGGGTGCGGTGGCTCCCCGCCGACGCCGAGGCCGCCGCGATCGTCGGCGGCACCCCGCTGGGCCAGCTCAAGCGCGAGGCGCCGCTCCGCGCGCCCACCCTCACCTGGTCGCGGGACACCATCGTCGGCGGCTGCACCTGGGCGGGGGAGGAGGCCGCGCTCCTCGACGCCGTGCGCCAGCTCGATCCGCGGCCCCTCCTCGTGCTCGCACCCCGCCATCCCGCCCGCTTCGACGAGGTCGCGGCCCTGCTCGACGCGCGCCTCGCCGCGAACGAGGCCGGCGCGCGGTGGGCGCGGCGCACCGCCCTCGCCGGCGTGGTGCCCCCCGGGATCGACGTGGTGCTGCTCGACACCCTCGGCGAGCTCGCGGGCCTCTACACGAACGCCCGCGCCGCCTTCGTCGGCGGCACGTTCGACGCCGGCGTGGGCGGGCACAGCCCCGCCGAGGCGCAGGCCGCCGGGTGTCCGCTCGTCCACGGCCCGTTCACCGAGGGCCACGCCGCCGCCTGGGCGGACGTGGAGAGCTTCCCCGCGCTGTCGCCGGAGGACCTCCCGTCGGCCCTCGCGGAGGCGTTGGCCGTCGCCCGTCCCGCCGCGCCCCCGCCGGGCGCCGCCTCCCGGGCCGCCGCCGCCCTCGCGCCGATCCTCCGCGCCCCCATCCCGGTCGAGCGCCCGCTCCGCCCCTGGCTCTACTTCCTCGTCCCGTTCTGGACGGCGGGCGTGCTCCTCCGCCCGCGCCGCCTCCACAAGGCCGAGATCCCCGTCGTCTCCGTGGGCGCGCTCACCGCGGGCGGCACCGGCAAGACCCCGGTGGCCGGCTGGATCGCCGCGCACCTTGCCGGGGCCGATCCCGTCGTGGTCTCGCGGGGGTTCGGGCGCCGCGGGGGAGACGACGTCCGGCTCCACGGGGAGGTGACCGACCTCGGCGACGAGCTCGTGATGCTCGCCCGGCGCGGCCTCCGGGTGGCGTCCGCGCCCGACCGCCTCGCGGGCATCACCGCCGCCGCGAAGCAGGGCGCCCGGCTCGCCATCCTCGACGACGCCCTCCAGTACGGCGACATCGCGCGCGATCTCGAGGTGGTCGTCGTCGACGCCCGGTGGCCCCTCGGCGGCGGCCCGATCCCGGTCGGCACCGGCCGTGTCCCCCGCCACTGGCTCGCCCGCGCCGATGTCGTGTGGGTCAACCACGGCCCGCTCCCCGCGGCGCTCGCGGCGCACGTCCGCCCCGACGCCGTCGTCGTGCGCGCGCGCTACGTCCCGGTCGGGTGGCTCCACCACGGCCACCGCCTCCCGCTCGAGGCCCTCCCGAAGCGCCCCGGCGCCGCGTTCGCCGGCATCGCGCGGCCCGAGGGCTTCTTCCAGGCCGTGCGCAACCTCGGCGTGCAGCTCGACCGCACCTGGGTCTTCCCGGACCACCACCCCTACGGGTGGACCGAGCTCCAGGGCATCGAGGCGTGGCTCGACGACCACGTCGTCGTCACCACCGAGAAGGACGCCGCGCGCCTCCCGCACACCTCGGGGGTGTACGCCCTGCTCGTGGACATCGAGATCCTGGAGGGGCGGGACGCGCTGGAGGCCCGCCTCGCCCGGCTGATGTCGGCGGTGGCCTCCGCCCCGCCGGCCGACTCGGCCCCGGCGGCGTCGGAGATCGCCCGCCCGATCGCCGGGTGATGGACCCGCGAGACGCCCTGGTGGCCGTGCTCGCGCGCGTGCCACTCGGCGTCGCCGACAAGATCGCGTGGAGGATCGCGTGGCTCTGGTGGTGGGTCCTCCCGATCCGCCGTCGCGATGCCGTCGACGCCCTCCGCGCCGCGCTCCCCGAGGTTGCGCCCCGGCCCGTGCTCACGCGGATGATGCACGACCTCGCGCTCGGCTACATCGAGCTCCTCCAGTTCGACCGCCTCACGATCACCGTCGAGGGCGCCGGGGCCGTGCCCCCCGGCGCGCTCGTGCTCGGCGGGCACGGCGGATCCTGGGACGTAGCGCTCCTCGCTTGGGCCGACGCGTTGCCGCTCGCCATCTTCCTGCGGACGCCGTCGGACCCCTGGACCCGCCGCTTCCTCGCCGGCCACCGGGCCCGGCACGACCTCGTCGCGCTCGAGACCGGCGCCACCATGGACGACGCCCATGCCGCGATCGCGGCGGGGCGCGCCGTCTTCTTCGTCCAGGACCAGCGTCACGCGAAGGGGATCGCGAGCCCGTTCTTCGGCCGCCCCGCGCGCACGTCCACGGGCCTGGCATCGGCGTTCCTGAAGACCGGGCGCCCCGTGTTCGCCGCGTGGCAGCGCCGCGAGGGGGTGGGCCGGCACACGCTTTGCATCGAGCCGTTGGAAATTCCCCCTCTCGAATCCGACCGCGCGACCGATATCCGGGCCATCACCGACGCCGCCAACGCGTGGTACGAAGCCCGAATCCGTGAATACCCCCACGGATGGCTCTGGCTTCATCGCCGTTGGAAGTAGCGGTAGCGCTCTCGCCCGAGACCGGTGTCCTTCCCCGCGGAGAACGTAGAAATGACCCTCCTCCTCCTCGCCTCCCTCGCCACCGTCTCGTCCCTCGCGCGCGCCGACAGCATCACGCTCGACACCGGCGCCACCATCGAGGGGGATCTCGCCCGCTACGAGTACGGCGGTGACTGCCAGCTCTCGGTCACGGAGGGGGAGCTCTCGGGGGTGATCGTCATCGTCCCGTGCCACCGGGTCCAGAGCTTCGTGCGCACGGTCGCCCGCACGCCGGTCCCCATCGGCCTCGATCAGAAGCGGGAGGACAACCTCGAGGAGGAGGTGGTCACCGTCGCCGGAGCTGACATGGGCGCCCTGCCGATGATCTCCGGAGACGCCGCCGCGGCCGCGGTCCCCGTCGAGGCCGACCTGGTGTCGGTGGAAGCGCCCGTCCAAGCGGCGCCCCCCGTCCAGGCGGCGCCCCCGCGCACCGAGACCCGCGCCGTCCGCTTCGGGCAGGCGTCGTCGGCCGGGGCCGTGGAGATGCCGGTCGAGGCCATGCCCGCCCCCGACGCGCCCTTCTACGACGAGCCCCTGTTCCCCGCCGACGCCACCACCCCCATCGGTGTCGCCGTGTCGGAGCCCGCGCGCACGTCCGGCAGCTACGTCTCCAGCTCGGGGAGCGGCTCGGGGAGCGGCTCCGGTGGGTCCATGTCGAGCGGGGGCCTGCCCCAGCGCAGCGCGCCCACGCTGGCCCCGAGCGAGTCCTCGGTCCCGCGCCCGACGCCGCGGATGGACGAGCCGTCGTCCGGTCCGGTGAACTTCTAGGCGCTCCCGAGGCGGCGCAGCCTGCCCGCCACGCAGTGCCGGGTCGAACGCCGCACAATCGAACCAGTGCCGGGTCGAACGCCGCACCGCGAGCCGAACGGGCACCACGAGCGCCGAAAAACCGCGGAAAAGGGCTCTCCCGTCCCCCTCGCGCCGCCTGGACGCGGCGTTCGAGGTGACACTGCAACGCCGGCGCGGCGTTCGAGATGGCACTGCGACGCTGACGCGGCGTTCGACCCCCCAGTGTGTCGCCGCCTCGGCGTTCGAGTAGCCCTGGCCCCCTCCGGGCGCCGACGGCAACCCTTCCGCGCTTCGCCGGGAGCCGCGCCCGCGCTACGCTGACCCCGATGCTCCC
>JAKFCH010000152.1:0-5245 GCA_036676765.1 Deltaproteobacteria bacterium | reverse complement strand
CTCGGCCCGAAGGGCCCGAGGCGCGGCCACAAGTGCCACCCCCCACCGGAGGGGCCCCCTACTTGTGGCCGCTTTCGGGGCGCGCGGGTGCGATGTGCGCCTCTTGGTGACCGACAAACGCCGGTAATCGTTGAGCCAACGGCGCGGTCTCGGCCCGAAGGGCCCGAGGCGCGGCCACAAGTGCCACCCCCCACCGGAGGGGCCCCCTACTTGTGGCCGCGCTGCACTGCGGGCCCGCAAGCCCCCCGAGCCCCCCCCGAAGGCCCCCCCCCGCGCGAGGCGCGCGGAAGGCGGCCGGTCCGCCGGCCGGTCCGGCGCGTCCGCGCGCCGACCGAGGGCCTTCGGCCCGAGCCTGCAGCACGCCGGCCGGCGTCCCCGCCGGACGCGCCCGCCGACACGACCGCGCTACGCTCCCGCCCCATGGACACCCCCGACCTCCTCGCCCGCATCGGCAAGACGCCGCTCGTGCCGCTGCGCAACATCGGTCGCGACCTGCCCGTGCCCGTGCTCGTGAAGTGCGAACACCTCAACCCGGGCGGCAGCACCAAGGACCGCATCGCGGTCGCGATCGTCAACGATGCCGAGGACCGCGGGGTCCTGGCGCCGGGGAGCACGCTCGTCGAGGCGACGGCCGGCAACACCGGCGTGGGGCTCGCGCTCGTGGCGGCGCTGCGCGGCTACCGGCTCGTCTGCGTGCTCCCCGAGAAGATGTCGGTCGACAAGCGCGTGGCCCTCGCGGCCCTCGGCGCCCGCGTGATCGTCACGCCCAACGCGCCGCCGTCGCACCCCGACAACTTCCGCAACGTGGCGGCGCGGCTCGCGGACGAGCACGGCTGGTTCCTCACGGACCAGTTCCGCAACCCCGCCAACGTCCTCGCGCACGAGCGGACGACCGGCCCCGAGCTCCTCGCGCAGGCCGGCGGCCGCATCGGCGCGTTCGTGGCGGGCGCGGGCACCGGGGGCACGATCTCCGGCGTGGGCCGCTTCCTCAAGTTCACCGCCGCCACGAGGGACGTCCGCATCGTCCTCGCCGATCCGCTCGGGTCCGGCCTCGCCGACTGGGTGGAGACCGGCACGCTCGGGCCCGACGGCAGCTACGCCGTCGAGGGCATCGGCGGCAGCGAGGTGCCCGCGAACCTGCACCGCGACGTGATCGACGCGGCCGAGCGCGTGAGCGACGCCGAGAGCTTCGCGATGGTGCGGCGGCTCGTGCGGGAGGAGGGCCTCCTCGTGGGCGGGTCCGCGGGCACCAACGTGGTCGCCGCCCTCCGCGTGGCGGCGCGCGGCGGCCTGGACGGCCCGGTGGTGACGGTGCTGCCCGACAGCTGGGACCGCTACCGCGCCAAGCCTTGGATGGTGGACGTCCTCGGGTAGCCCTACACCGTCGCGTTGTACCGCAGCATCGTTTCCGCGATCGTCGCCCCGTCGCGGGTCACGCGGTAGCGCAACGTGAACACCGGCATGCGCCGCCCGTGGCGCATCGGCGCGATCGTCAACGTCGCGGACATCGTGTCGCCACAATCGAGCGCCAGCGCCGCGGTCGGGAAGTAGTGCTGCTGCCAGTGCGTGGGGAGGGCGCGCGAGGAGGTGTCGAGCTCGACGCCGCCGCCGAGATCGCAGGTGAAGTGGCCGCCGAAGCCGTGCAGGGTGCCCGCCCGCTCGACGGTCCACGTCGCGGTCATCGGGTGATGAAAGGCGTCGGCGGGGTCGAGTCGGCAGTCCACGCGCACGAGCCGCGCGGGCTCCGCCAGCCAGGCGGACGCCTCGATGGTCGCGGGCTCTGCGACGGGCGTGCGCAGGCTCGCGGCCGCGAGGCTCCGGAAGTCGAAGCCGTGGACCGGGCGCGCCCACGCCCCGGGCCCGGAGCGCACGTGAAGGTGCGGCTCCTCGACGGGGGCGAGCCACAGCTCCACGGCCGCGGGGATCATCACGCCGTCGTCGGCGAGGAGGCGGTCGCGCGCCCGGAACACCGGGGCGTACATGTGCTCGGTGACGGCGAAGTGCCCGAGCCACTCCGACACGATCACGTCGTAGGGGCCGTCGAGGTCGAGCGCGTCGACATCCCCGCCGTGGAAGCGGATCACCTCGTCGTGGCCGTTGTCCACCGCGAGGGTCCGCGCGAACTCGAGGATCTGGGCGTTGTCGACGGCGTCGACGGCCTCGGCGCCGGCGCGCGCGGCGAACAGGCTGAGGATGCCCGTGCCGCATCCGATGTCCAAGACCCGCGTGCCCGGTCCGACGACGGCCTCGAGGGCGCGCCGGAACGCGTCGGTGCGGGCGTGATCGCCCACCATCAGGCGGTGGATGCCGAGATCGCCGTAGGCGTCGAAGTAGGTGCTCTCGGCGTGGACGGTGCCCTCGTCGACGAGGATCTCGTGCTCCACGAGGGTGTCGAGCGCGGCCACGACGTCGTCGGCGTCGAGGCCGAAGCGCGCGTCGAGCTCCGCGACGACCTCGTCGTGCCCGCGCGGCTCCACCAGCTCGCTCAGCACCACGAGGATGCTCGGCGAGAGCTCGAGCGTGGCGCCGCTCGTGACGTTGCGCGCGTGGAGCACCCGCTCCTTCGTGACGTAGAGCTCGGTGTCGGGGTTGATCTGGAGCCTGCTCACGGTGCGATCCTGCGCGCCGACCCTACCCCGGCGCTGCCGACGCGGCCGCCTCCAGCAACAGGACCCAGCTCCCCGGCCCACGCTCGAAGAGCACGACGCGGTCGGGGCCCGTGAGGTCGAGCAGGGGCGCCCACGCCGGCTCGACGAGCGTCGTGTTGCCGCGGATCAGCTCGGGCGCGTACAGATCGAGCTCGACGTACGCCGCCCCGCCTTTCGCGCGCGCCGCCACGCCGTAGCTGTACTCGGCGAGGCCCTCGGCGGGGAAGACGTCGTTGTGCACGGCGCCCCCGTACAGCACGATCGTGGCGTCGGGCGAGTCGAGGCCGCGCTGCGCGTAGTCGCCGAGCTTCCCGGTGAGCAGCCGGAGGAGCTCTCCGTAGCGCACCTGGCCGTCGGGACCGGCGAGCGTGGCGTACTCGTCGCAGGTCAGGACGAGGTCGTGCGGCCGCACGTCCAGCGCCACCGCCGCCTCGACGAGCAGCACCAGCTCGGACTTCGTCGCCTCGGGGCGCTTCGTGTCGGTCTCCACCTGGGCGACCACCTGCTCCGCCTGCGCGCCGCACGTGCCGTCGAGGCGCCACGTCTCGATGACGAGATCGCTCGTGTGCGGCGCCAGCACCGGCAGCAGCTTGTTCGTGAACCGCGCCAGCGTGGTCGGCCCCGCGGGCCCGTCGGTGGTCGCGTGCACCTCGCCGATGCCGACGATCCGGGGCTTCGACGCCAGCACGAAGGCCACCGCCGCCTCGGCCGTCGGGAAGATCCGGTGGGCGGGCAGGGCCGCGTCCAGGGCGGGCCCCGGCGCGACCGCCGGCTCCGCCCGGTCGAGCGTGCCGGCGCAAGCGAGCAGGAGCGCGGTCAGCAGGAGGCCTCCGGGACGTGGACAGCCTAATCGCCGCGCCCTCCGAAGGGACCCGCCTTACGGCAGCGCGGGGTAGTCCGTGTACCCCTTGGCGTCCCCGCCGTAGAACGTCGCGAAGTCGGGGGCGTTCAGGGGGGCGTTCTCCGCGAAGCGCCGCGGCAGGTCGGGGTTGGCCAGGAAGGGCACGCCGAAGGCCACGAGGTCGGCCTCGCCGCCGGCGATCGCGGCGTTGCCGGTCGCGTCGGTGAAGCCGCCGTTCAGGATGAGCGTGCCGGGGTAGTGCGCGCGGAGGAGCGTGCTCAGCCGCGTGTCGCTCGCGACGGGGTCGATCGCGTGGAGGTAGGCGAGGCCGCGCGTGGCGAGGGCGTCGGCCACGGCGGCGAACAGCGCCTCGGGATCGCTCTCGGACATGCCGTTGAAGGTTCCGGTCGGGGAGACGCGCACGCCCACGCGCGACGCGGGGAACACGGTGGCGACGGCGTCGACCACCTCGAGCAGGAACCGGATGCGGTTGGCGATGGTCCCCCCGTACGCGTCGGTGCGGTGGTTGCTGCCGTCCTTGAGGAACTGGTCGATGAGGTAGCCGTTCGCGCCGTGGACCTCGATGCCGTCGAAGCCGGCGGCGAGCGCGACCTTCGCGCCCTGGACGTACTGCGCCACCACGCCGGCGATCTCGTCGGTCGCGAGCGCGCGCGGCGTGGAGAAGGGCACCTTGCCCTCGGTCGTCCACGTCTCCCCCTGGACGGCGATCGCGGAGGCCGACACCGGTGCCGCGCCGCCCGGCTGGAACGACGTGTGCGACACCCGGCCCACGTGCCAGAGCTGCGCGTAGATGCGCCCGCCCGCGGCGTGCACGGCGTCGACCACAAGGCGCCAGCCCGCCTCCTGCTCGGGGCTGTAGATGCCCGGCGTGGCCACGTAGCCCTGGCCCTCGGGCGCCACCTGGGTCGCCTCGGTGATGAGCAGCCCGGCCGAGGCGCGCTGCACGTAGTAGGTCGCGGACAGCGGGTTCGGCACGTTGCCGGCGATGGCGCGGGACCGCGTCATCGGCGCGAGCACCATCCGGTTGGGGAGCGTGACGCCGGCGAGGTCGTAGGGGGTGAGCAGCGGCTGGATGGACATGAGGCTCCTGGGCGCATCGACTTCCGAAAGGGAAGTCGCTTGTGGCCATGGAGATACTGCCGCCGCTTGCCTCCGTCAAGCAACTTCTCAAAAGGAAGCGATTGCGGCGACGGCGCCGGGGACGTAGGTTGGCACATGGAGGCCAGGATGGAGCCCGTGCGGCCCGGAGGGCGATGCGAGGCGTTCCGCGCCGCGATGGACGTGCTCGGAAAGCCCTGGAACGGCCTGCTCCTCAAGGAGCTCCAGGCCGGCCCGCTGCGCTTCTCGGTGCTCGCCGAGCGCATCGCCGTGGGGGACCGCATGTTGTCCTGCCGTCTCAAGGAGCTCGAGGCCGCGGGCCTCGTGTCGCGCGAGGTCGATCCCGGGCCGCCCGTGCGCGTCAGCTACGCGCTCACCGAGGTGGGGCAGGGCATCGGTGATGTCGCGCGCGCGGTCGAGGACTGGGGCGAGCGCGTGCTGACGGTGCGCGCCGAGCACACCGAAGCGCCGTCGTGCGGCGGCGCGGAGGAGGGCGAGTCCTCGCTCTGCGCGAGCGCGAGCGGCTCCTCGGCGGAGTGAGCGTCGGGGCGCGTCCCCGCGCGGACGCGGGGCCGGTCCCTTGCGGGCTCGGCCTACGGCCTCGGTCGGCCGGTCGCGGACGCCCGGCCGGACCGGC
>JAKFCH010000151.1:0-7463 GCA_036676765.1 Deltaproteobacteria bacterium | reverse complement strand
GGCCAACAAATCGGCGGCCGTGGCCTCGTGGTCAATGAAGCCCGTCCGATGGAATCGCGTCCCCCGCGCACCGGCGGCTTCGGGGGCGGTGGTGGCGGCGGCGGCACGCGTGGCGGGGGTCCGCGCGGCCCCTCCTCCAGCGGCGGCAACTTCGACAACCGCCAGGGCGGCGCGACGTGGGGCGAGTGGCCGTCCACGAGCGACTCGCTGCGCCCGCGCGACTCCAGCTCCCGCGAGGTCACGCCCGGCGTGTGGCGTTCGGGCGGCAAGGACGGCTCGGGCTCGGGCTCCGGCTCGGGGCGGTAGCGACGGCGCGCGCCCCAGCGATGGTGTGAGCTCGAACGACCGCGCGATCGCCGCGCCGATTGCCCCCTTCTCGGGATAAGGCCCATCGGCATGCCGAAGCTCCTCGTCCGGTTCGACTCCCAGCGCAACCTCGTGTTTCCCCTCCCGAAGGGAGAGACCGTGATCGGCCGCGGGGACGACGCGCAGCTCCAGCTGCCGAACGTCTCCGTGAGCCGACGCCACTCGCGCATCGTGGTGAACGGCTACGAATCCGTCATCCAGGACCTCGAGAGCCAGAACGGCACCCTCGTCAACGGCGTCCCGGCGATCGACCAGCGGCTCTCGCCCAAGGACGTGATCAAGGTCGGCCGGTTCACCCTCGTCTTCCTGGGGGACGGCAGCGACGATCGCTTCTACGACGGGCGGTGCGTCGACTACCTCGCGCCCTACCAACCGAGCGCGCTCGCGTCGTCGGGTGACGAGGCGACGTTCGCCCTCTCGAAGGCGGCGCTGAAGGCGCTGATGGAGGAGAGGTCGCTGGCCGACACCGCGCGCATCGTGAGCGAGACCGACCGGCGCCGCTTCTGGTACCCCGAGGACCGCTCGCTGAGCTTCGGGTCCGGCGCGATGATCCCGACCCCCTCCTGGTACGTGCTCGGCACGAGCGCCGAGATCACCTGGGACGGCAAGAGCCACGTGCTCTGGCGGCGGTCGTTCTGGGTGCCGACGACGGTGAACGGGGTGTCGGTCACCGCGCGCCCGCTCCGCCCGAAGGACCGGCTCACGATCGCGGGGCACCGGTTCCGCTACGAGGTCGTGGACCCGTAGGGCGTTCACCCCGGCCGCTCGAAAAGCGCTCGCATGCCTGCACACCCGTGCAGTACCACGTTAAGCGCGGGGCATGTCCGGCACGATCACCATCCGCGGCGCCCGTGAGCACAACCTCCAGGGGCTCGACCTCGATCTGCCGCGCGACGCGCTGATCGTCGTCACCGGGGTGAGCGGGAGCGGCAAGTCCTCGCTCGCGTTCGACACGCTCTACCAGGAGGGGCAACGCCGCTTCCTCGAGAGCCTGTCCCCCTACGCGCGGCAGTTCCTCGGCCAGATGGAGAAGCCCGACGTCGACAAGGTCGAGGGCATCTCCCCCACCCTCTCGATCGACCAGAAGACGGTCAACCGCAACCCGCGCTCCACCGTCGGCACGATCACCGAGATCTACGACCACCTCCGGCTGCTCTACGCGCGCATCGGCACGCCGCGCTGCCCGCTCTGCCTGCGGGCCATCGCCCGCCGCAGCCCCGGCGATCTCGCCGACCAGCTCCTCCGGGAGGCCGAGGGCCGCCGCGCCCACGTGCTCGCCCCCGTCATCCGGGATCGCAAGGGCGAGTACCGCGCCGAGCTGGAGAAGTGGGCCAAGGACGGGTGGCTCCGCGCCCGCATCGACGGGGAGGTGCGCCTCCTCGAGGATCCCATCCAGCTCGCCCGGTACGAGAAGCACACCGTCGAGCTCGTCATCGACCGGCTCACCCTCTCCCTCGCCGACCGGCCGCGCCTCGTCGAGGCCATCGAGCGCTCGCTCCGCATGGCCGAGGGCGTCGTGAGCGTGCTGCTGTCCGGCGCCACCACCGCGTCCGGAAAGCCGGCGCCCGACGAATACACGCTCCACGCCATCGAGCGCGCCTGCCCGGATCACGGCATCTCGATCCCCGAGCTCGAGCCGCGCCTGTTCTCGTTCAACGCGCCCCAGGGCGCCTGCCCGACGTGCATGGGCATCGGCGCGGTCATCCAGGTCGGCAAGCGGCTCGTGCCCGCCCCGCGTGGCGCCGACGCGCCCCAGGTGTGCCCCACCTGCCACGGAAAGCGTCTCAACCCCATGGCGCTCGCGGTCGACTTCCGCGGCAAGGGCATCCACGAGGCGAGCCGCATGACGGTGGAGGACGCGAAGGCGTTCTTCTCCGACGTGGTCCTCACCGAGACCGAGGCGAAGATCGGCGAGGGCATCCTCAAGGAGATCCGCGAGCGCATCGTGTTCCTCGAGCACGTCGGCCTCGGCTACCTCTCGCTCGATCGGAGCGCGCGCACGCTCTCGGGCGGCGAGGCCCAGCGCATCCGCCTCGCGGCGTGCGTCGGGAGCGGCCTCCAGGGCGTCACCTACGTGCTCGACGAGCCGAGCATCGGGCTCCACCCGCGCGACAACCGCCAGCTCCTCGACGCGCTCGTGGCGCTGCGGGACGCCGGCAACACCGTCGTCGTCGTCGAACACGACCGGGAAACGATGGAGTGCGCCGATCACATCGTCGACATCGGCCCCGGCGCGGGCCGGCTCGGGGGCACGCTCGTCGGCCAGGGCCACCCGTCGAAGTTCATAAAGCTCGACACCGCCACCGCCCGCTACCTGCGGGACGAGGACACGATCCCCCTCCCCGCCGTCCGTCGAAAGGGGGAGGGCGGCGTGCTCAAGGTGCGCGGCGCGCGCGCCAACAACCTCCAGGGGATCGACCTCGAGCTCCCGCTCGGCACGTTCACCGTGTTCACCGGGGTGAGCGGGTCGGGCAAGTCGACCCTCCTGTTCGACGTCATCGAGAAGGGCCTCGCCCGCGGTGACCTCGCCGGGTCCGAGCTCGTCGACAAGGTCATCGAGATCGACCAGCAGCCGATCGGCCGCACCCCGCGCTCCAACCCGGCCACCTACTCGGGCGCCTGGGATCTCGTGCGCGACCTCTACGCGTCCCTCCCCGAGTCGAAGCTCCGCGGCTACCCGAAGGGGCAGTTCAGCTTCAACGTGTCCGGCGGGCGGTGCGAGGCCTGCGAGGGCGCCGGCGTCCGCACGATCGAGATGAGTTTCCTCGCCAACGTCGAGATCCCCTGCGAGACCTGCGGCACCCGCCGCTTCAACCGGGAGACGTTGGAGGTGCTCTGGAGGGGCAAGTCCATCGCCGACGTACTGGAGATGACCGTCGCCGAGGCGGTCGAGTTCTTCTCCGCGCACAAGAAGCTCCACCGCATCCTCCACACGATGGAGCGCGTGGGCCTCGGGTACGTGCACCTCGGGCAGACCGCCACGACGCTGTCCGGCGGCGAGGCCCAACGGCTCAAGCTCGCGTCGGAGCTGCACCGCCCGCCCGTCAAGAAGCGCGGCGCCATCGGCACCGAGGCGATCGGCCGCACCGTCTACCTGCTCGACGAGCCCACGACCGGGCTCCACTTCCAGGACGTGCGGGTGCTGGTCACCGCGCTCCAGGCCCTCGTCGAGGTCGGCCACACCGTGCTCGTCATCGAGCACAACACCGATCTGGTGAAGGCCGCCGATCTCCTCGTGGAGATGGGGCCCGAAGGCGGCGTGCGGGGCGGTCGCGTCCTCGCCGTCGGCACCCCCGAGCAGATCGCGCGCACGGACACCCCGACCGGACGCGTGCTCGCCGCGCTCCCTGAGTTCGGCGGCAAGCCCGTGGCGTTCGCCGCCGAGCGCCCGCCCGCGTCCTACGGCACCGGCGGCGGCGATCTCGAGATCCGCGGCGCTCGCCGCAACAACCTGCGCGGCATCGACGTGACCCTGCCCCGGGGCAAGATGACCGTCGTGACCGGGGTGAGCGGCTCGGGGAAGACCTCCCTCGCCTTCGACACCATCTTCGCCGAGGGCCAGCGCCGCTACGTCGAGTGCCTCTCCACGTACGCGCGCCGGTTCCTCGGCCGCCTCGACCGCGCCCCGGTCGACTCCGTGCGCGGCCTCGCCCCCTCCATCGCCATCGACCAGCGCAACAGCGGCGGCAACGCGCGCTCCACGGTCGCGACGGTGACCGAGCTGCAGGACTACTTCCGCCTCCTCTGGGCCAACCTCGGCGTGCCCCACTGCCCCCACTGCGGGGTCGAGGTGCGGGCGTTCGGGCCGAGCGGCGCCGCCGACCACCTTGCGCGCGTGGCCCCGGGAAAGGGCCGCCTCGTCGCGCAGCTCCCGAAGGGCACGACCTCCGCGTGGCTCCGCGAGCAGGGCTTCGTGCGCGGGTGGGTCGCGAGCGCGTCCGAGGGCGTGGCGGGCGGGAAGGAGGTCGACCTCGAGTCCGTCGCCACCGTGTCCGCGGTGGTGGTGGATCGCTTCGATCCGAACACGATCGACCGCGCCCGCGTCGCCGAAGCCGTGGCGTTGGCCTACCGCTTCGGGCACGACCGCGCCGTCTTCGTCGGGGCGAGCGGCGGGGCCTCGGCCGCCGTCGTGTTGTCGGCCACTGCGCAATGCCCCGACCACGGCCGGGTGCACCTCGAGCCGCTCACGCCGAAACACTTCAGCTTCAACCACTGGCTCGGCGCGTGCCCGGCGTGTGACGGCCTCGGCCGCCAGCTCCTCGGCAGCGTGTACGTGGCCTGCCCGGGCTGCCACGGCGGCCGCCTCAAGGAGGCCCTGCTCGCCGTGCGCTTCGCGGGCCGGGGCATCGCCGAGATCGGCCGGATGACCGTCGACGAGGCGAACGCCTGGTTCTCGGGCCTCACCCTCCACCCGCTCGACGCCCGCATCGCCGAGCAGCCCCTCCGGGAGGCCCGCGCGCGGCTCGGCTTCCTCGGCTCCGTCGGCCTCGGGTTCCTCACGCTCGGCCGCACGGCGGACACGTTGTCGGGCGGCGAGGCGCAGCGCATCCGCCTCGCGTCGCAGCTCGGCGGCGGCCTCACCGGCGTCATCTACGTGCTCGACGAGCCGACGATCGGCCTCCACCCGCGGGACACCGCGCGGCTCCTCGACACGTTGGAGAAGCTCACCGCCAACGACAACACCCTCGTCATCGTCGAGCACGACCCGGAGACCATCCGTCGCGCCGCCCACGTGATCGATCTCGGCCCGGGCGCCGGGGAGTACGGCGGGCGGGTGCTCGCGTCGGCCGCCCCCGACGATCTCGGCCCCGACAGCATCACCGGGGCGTACCTGCGCGGCGAGCGCGGCATCCCGGTGCCGACGGAGCGTCGCGCGGGCGGCCCGCCGATCCGCATCCGGGGCGCCACGCGCAACAACCTGCGCAAGGTCAACGTCGACCTCCCGTCGAACACCCTCATCGCCGTCACCGGCGTGAGCGGGAGCGGAAAGAGCACGTTGATCATGGATCTGCTGGTGGGTGCCCTGGAGGGCCGCGAGGTGTCCGCGAAGGTGACCCTCCCCGAGGGCGAGTGGTCGTTCGCGGTGGTCGATCAGAGCCCCATCGGGCGGAGCCCCCGCTCCACCCCGGCCACCTACGCCGGCGTGATGGACCCGCTCCGGGCGCTGTTCGCGGCCACCAACACCGCCAAGGAGCGCGGGTGGGACATCGGGCGGTTCTCCTACAACACCAAGAAGGGCGGGTGCACCGTCTGCGGCGGCTACGGCAGCGAGCTCGTCGAGATGCACTTCCTCTCCAACGTGTGGGTGCGTTGCGACGCGTGCTCGGGCCGCCGCTACGCCAGGGAGACCTTGGAGGTCCGCTGGAAGGGCCTCTCCATCGCCGATGTGCTCGATCTCCGCGTGGATGACGCCCTCGAGCAGTTCGCCGCGCACCGGTCCATCGTCCGCCCGCTCCAGGCGCTGGTGGACGTGGGGCTCGGCTACGTGCGGCTCGGCCAGCCCGCCACCGAGCTCTCCGGCGGCGAGGCCCAGCGGGTCAAGCTCGCGTGCGGCCTCGCCGCGCGCCAGAAGCGCTGCCTCTACGTGCTCGACGAGCCCACGACCGGGCTCCACCTCGCCGACGTCGAGAAGCTCGTCACCGTGTTCGACCGCCTCGTCGACGCCGGCAACACCGTCATCGTCGTCGAGCACCACCTTGACGTGATCCGGCACGCCGACCACGTCGTCGACATGGGGCCCGAGGGCGGCGAGCTCGGCGGTCGGATCGTCGCCCAGGGCACGCCCGAGCGGGTGGAGAAGGTGAAGGCGAGCTGGACGGGGCAGGCGTTGGCGGGGAAGCTCGGGGCGTAGGGTTGACCGGCCGGATCGGGCTGTCCAGACTCGCCCGATGGACGTGCGGTGGCGGGAGGGCGTCGTGACCGCGGGGCGGATGTACCTGTACGCGCTCCTGATGCATGCGGGGGTGTCGATCGTCCACACCGCGACCGCATCGTCGCTCCTCCAGGCACCGCGGGCCGCGCTCGCCTTCGCCGTGATCGCCGCGTCGATCCCCGTCTACGTGGCGGCGGGCTTCCTGCCCGGGCTTCCCCGGCGGATCTTCTCGGTGCTCCCGCTCTTCGTGTGGTTCGGCGGCCCGCTCGTCCACGCCGTCGTCGCGGCCTTCACCCTGCCGTCGACCGCCGACCTGGCGACGTCTGCGTGCGGACTCCTCCTCGCGGTCGCGTCGGTCCGCGCGGTCGGTGTCATGGGCCCAGAACGGGGAGTCGGCGGGTTCTCGTTCCGCCTGGCAGCCTTCGCGGGGCTCACCCTCGTCGTGGTGCCGGTCGGCCTCCTCGCGGCGATCCTCGCCGTCTCGTTCATCAAGCTGAACCTCGAGACCCGCGGCTACCTGCGGGTCCGCGTCGACGGGCTCTACTCCGTGGAGCGCGTGTTTCGCGCCGAGGGCCGTGAAGTGCGCCTCGTCGGCATGGTGCACATGGGCGACGCCGCCTTCTTCCGCGACCTCGCCCGGTCCTTCGACACGTCGGACACGATCGTGCTCGAGGAGCTCGTACGGGCCCCGCGGGACGACGGACCCTGGCGGGCGTCGGCACAACAGGAACAGGCGGCCGCCTTCGGACTCCACGACCAGGGCTCCTTCTTCCTCGGCGAACTGCAACGCGCGGTTCGTCGCCATGCCGACCTCGACGCGGGAGACCTCGATCCGCGCACGCTCGAAGCGCTCGCCGGCGCATCGCCGGAATCCGGCGCGGATTCAATCCGGATGCTCGCGGAGCTCCTGGCGCCCGACGCCGCGTCCGCCGACATCGTGCACCACGACGCGCTCACCCGACGTAACGCACACCTGCTCGAGCACCTGGACACCGCGCTCCAGGACTTCTCCGTCGTGATCGTCCCGTGGGGCGCCGCTCACATGCCCGCCTTCGACGCCGCCGTCCGCGAACGCGGCTTCGTCCCCGACGGGGAGGTGGTGCGGCGCGTGTTCGCGTGGTCCTCATTCGGGTAGTCACGACGTGGCAGGGCGCGCGCCGCGCGGACGCGGCGCCGGGCGTCTTCCGGGGTCGGCGCGAGGCGCCTCCGTCGGCCCGCCGCGCGC
>JAKFCH010000150.1:0-2280 GCA_036676765.1 Deltaproteobacteria bacterium | reverse complement strand
CAGGTTGTAGTCGAGGATGCCGACCGGGCTCGTCCCCTCGCTCCACGCGAAAAGCGCGGTGCCGTCGTAGGAGAACGCGCGGTCGGCGATCGGCGCGCCCGGCGCGCCGGGGGCCGTCGTGTCGGAGAGGTTGCCCGCGGTCGTCGAGATCACCGTCGAGAAGTCGCCCGCCGTGCCGCCGCGGTTGACGGCGCGCACGCGCAGGAAGTACTGGGTGCCCGGGGTCAAGGTGAAGAAGGTGGCCGACCTCGCCAAGGTGGTCGAGGAGTCGGTGAGCGAGAAGAAATTATCCGAGGATACCTGGGCGGTGTAGAGGGTGTCGGACGGGTTGGCCCCGCCCGACCAGGTGAAGACGCCGCTCGTGATGTGGATCGGGCCGGCGGCCGGAGCGGTCGGGACCGCGGCGAGCGTCGCCGTCGACTGGGTTGCCAGATAAGCCGTCGGGACGCCGTCGAGGTTCACGGCGCGCGTACGAAAGTAATAGGTCGTATTGGGAGACAGATTGGCTGGAGAAGACGAGACCGCCGCGGCGAAGGTGGTCGAGACGGGAGCGGCGAAGAGCGCCGACGTCGACGAGTTGAGCTCGTAGGCCGTGTAGGACGGGTTGGCGCCGCCGGACCAGCCGAAGGTCAGGCTCGTCGCGGCGAGGGCGCTGAACGACGGCGCGGAGGGCTCGGCGGCCAAGGTGTGCGTCGAGACCGCGCCGGAGGGCAAAGAGTCGCCCCAATCCGTGTAGGCGGTCACGAAGCGGGTGTAGGTCGTGTTGGGCGTCAGCGCCGTTTCAGTGGTCCCGAGGGCTAGGCTCGAAGCTGTGGTCTGAGGCGCCGGGAAGGGAGCGGTCACCGTCGACGGGAAAACGCGGTAGAGCCGGGTGGCGGCCGGCGCGTCGCCGAAGGAAGGCGAAGCGCTCCAGGTCCAGCTGATCGAAGTCGAGTGGACGGTCGAGGCCGCGAACAAGGTCGGAGAGGACGCCACGACGCCGAAGCTCACGGAGCCGATCGCGCCGGCCGCGGGCGGAATGGCCGGATCGACGGTGCCGGTGAAACCGGCGCCGGCCTCTATGGTTCCCGCGGAGCCGGCCGTGGTCGAAAGCGTGACGGCTCCGAAGAAGGATGCGCGATAGAACAGCTTGAGCCGTCCGCCGCCGCCGCCGCCGCCCGGCGCTTTTGCTGGTTGGGAAAAGGTCGAGGCGATGTTTCCGCCCGCATGTCCCTTGGCCGACAGCATGGCGCCATCCGCGAGGGAGAGCCCGTCCGTCACGCGCAGCAGGATGGTCCCTCCGCCGCCGCCGCCGCCGGCCCCGGGGTTCGCCGCGTTTCCGCCGAAGGCCACCGCGGAAGCCGTCGAACCATCAACGAGGATCGAGCCCGTCACGGTCATTGACGCGGCTTCGATATAGATCGCGGCGCCTCCCGACGCGCCCGAGCCGCCCGAGGCCGTCGTGTTGGCGCCGCCGCCGCCGCCGCCGGAGCCCTGGAACGCGTCGTCGACCGAGAGGGGGCTCGTGACCGTCCCCGTCGAGCCGTACACGGCCCCGCCCGCGGCCCCTACGCCCCCTCCGCTGTCTCCCGCTCCCGCGCCTCCGGCTCCTCCACTTCCGCCACCGCCCCCTCCCTTCGTCGCGGCCGCGCCGACGCCGTTGCCTTCCCCCGACGCGCCGCCGCCGGTTCCGCTGGAGCCTAGGCCCGACGGAGCCGAGCCGCCGCTGCCGCCCGGCTGGCCGCGGCCGACGCCATTGATCACACCCGCGATAGTGACGGTCGACGCGTATACGACGAGATTCGGCCCGCCGGAAAGCGACGCGACGAAGCCGGTGACGCCCGCCGGCACGGAAAAGTGCCCGACGTTGGTGTAGGTTCCGGACAACGTGTCGCCGTTGGCGACGACGATATTGGCGCCGAATTTATCGCCGCTCGGTATTACCGCAGCCCGCGCCGCGGAGGAAAGCAGAAGCGCCGGCAGGAGAAGGCGGAAGCTCATTGCGTATACCGCAACGCCGCCGCGATCTTATCCTTCAAGGCCCGCGCGGGCTCCGACGACGGATCGATTTTGAGCAGCTCGTCGGTGAGCGCGTCGGCTGCCTTGTAGCCGCCCTTGAGGTATTGCTCGACGGCGCGGTAGTAGAGCTGCTCGAACTCCTTGCGCTTCTCCGGCGTAAGGCCCTTCTGCACCGAGGCGCGCAGGGCCGCGGCCCGCTCGGCCAGGCCCGGCTCGTCGGGCACCTCGCGCAGGGCTGACTCGACGCTGCGCAGGGCCTCGGAGTAATTCTTGACGGAGGCG
>JAKFCH010000149.1:0-9780 GCA_036676765.1 Deltaproteobacteria bacterium | reverse complement strand
GCCGCCCGCATGCCGCCCGCGCCCGGCGAGCGCGCCCTCGCCTCCCCCGCCGTGCGCCACGCCGCCCGCTCCGCCGGGCTCGACGTGAACGCCGTCCCCGGCTCCGGCAAGGACGGCCGCGTCACCCGCGCCGACATCGAGGGGTTTCGCGGCGCTCCCGTCGCGCACCCCGGCGCGATCGTCGCGCCCCCGGCCCTCCAGGCGCAGGGCTTCGCGCCCGCCGCCGCCGACGAGCGCATCAAGATCATCGGCCTCCGCCGCAAGATCGCCGAGAAGATGGTGCAGGCCTACCGCACCGCCCCCCACTTCACCTACGTCGACGAGGTCGACTGCAGCAAGCTCGTGGCGCTCCGCAAGTCCATCAACCCGATGGCCGAGGCGCGCGGGGCGAAGCTCTCCTACCTCCCGTTCATCCTCAAGGCGCTCGCGCTCACCTTCCGCGAGTTCCCCACGGTCAACGCCGTGATGGACGAGGACGAGTTCACCCTCGTCGTCCGCAAGGACGTGAACATCGGCATCGCCACCGACACCGACGCTGGCCTCTACGTCCCCGTGATCAAGAACGTCGAGCGGAAGAGCCTCGTCGAGCTCGCCGTCGAGATCGCCGACCTCACCGGGCGCACCCGCGAGAACAAGGTCCGCATCGACGAGCTCGGCGGCGGCACGTTCACCGTCACCTCCGTCGGCAACATCGGCGGGCGCTTCGCCACCCCGATCCTCAACCACCCCGAGGTCGCCATCCTCGGCGTGAACCAGATCCACGACCGCCCCGTCGCCATCGACGGCAAGGTCGAGATCCGCCCGATGATGTACCTCTCGCCGAGCTTCGACCACCGCGTCATCGACGGCGCCGTGGCCGCCCGCTTCGTGAGCGCGCTCAAGCGCCTGCTCGAGCAGCCCGAGGCGCTGCTCCTGGATCTGCGGTGAGCGCGGTGGACTCCGCCGTCGCCGCAACGTCCGCGCCCGATCCGCTCGCGGAGGCGCTCGTCGCCGTCCGCGCCCACTGCGCCGCCGATCCCGCGGTGGTGAGCGGCCGCGGCCTCGAGGCCCTCGTCGCGGGGGTCGCCGTGGGCGCGCCCCGCAAGGCGTGGCTCCTCCCCGGCCGTCGCGAGCGCGCGTGCGCCCTCGTGCGCGGCTGCGGCGCCGATCGCCTCGACCAGGCGCGGCCCTTCCGCGTCGTCCCCCCGGGGGACAGCCCCGCCGCCCGCGCCCTGTACGGCGTCGGCCTCGCCCTCTCGGGGGATCCCGCCGTCGTCTTCCTCGGCACCGGCAGCGTCGGCTACGGCGCCTTCCACGAGGCCCTCCAGCTCGCGGCGCTCCACCGCGCCCCCGTCACCTTCGTGGTGGCCTGGTACACGAACGCCGGCCCCTTCGCGCCGCCCCTCGCGGTCGCCCCCTCGGTGCTCGCGCGCGCGCTCGGCCTCGCCGCCGCCGTCGTGGACGGCACCGATGCCGTGGCCGTTCGCGACGCCGTGGCCGCCGCCGAAGGCCCCACGCTGATCGAGGCGCGACTGTCGGGTCGGGAGTAGCGCGCGGCGGATTGCGATCCGCACGTCGACCTTGCTCCCGTGGACGAGTCTCGGGTAGCATGCGATGCCGCTCGTCTCCGGGTGAACGTCGCTCCTGCCGTACCTCCGGGCCGCGCGCCGACTGCCACCCGGAGCCCGGATGCGCCTCTCCCTTCTCCTCGCCACCGTTTTCCTGGCCGCGTGCGCCGTAGAGAAGCCGGACGAGGAGGACACGGGCACCGGGCCCGCGGACACCGACCTCGACGACACGGACACGGACACCACCCCCGACCTGGTGGACGCCGACGCCGACGGGTACCTCGACTCGGTCGACTGCGACGAGACGAACCCCGAGATCCACCCCGGCGCCGACGAGGTGTGCGACGGCGTCGATCAGGACTGCGACGGCGAGCCCGACGACGGCCTCGGCACCTCCTGGTACGCCGACGTGGACGCGGACGGGTACGGGGATCCCGCGGCCGAGACCGTCGCGTGCGAGCAGCCCGCGAACACCGTGGCCGACGCGACGGACTGCGACGACGCCTCCGCGCTGTACAACCCGGCGGCCATCGAGGACGACTGCTCCGATCCCGCCGACTACAACTGTGACGGCTCGAGCGGCTTCGACGACGCCGACGGGGACGGCTGGGCGGCCTGCCTGGAGTGCGACGACGCCGCGCCCCTCGTGAACCCCTCCGCCACGGAGACCTGCAACGAGATCGACGACGACTGCGACGCCGTGACCGACGAGGACGTCCAGTCCACGTTCTACGCGGACGAGGACGGGGACGGCTTCGGGAACCCCGGCGCGACGGCCCTCGCGTGCGAGGCGTCGGAGGGGTGGGTCGCCGACCTCACGGACTGCGACGACACGACCGCCGCCGCATACCCGGGCGCGCTCGAGGTGTGCGACGGCATCGACGACGACTGCGACGGCGAGATCGACGAGGAGGTGCTCGGCACCTTCTACGCCGACACCGACGGGGACGGCTACGGGGATCCCGCCGTGCCCGCCACGGCGTGCGAGGCCTCCGCCGGCTGGGTGGCGAACGCGACCGACTGTGACGACGCCGACGCCGCCTTCAACCCGGGCGCCGCCGAGACCTGCTCCGACCCCGAGGACTACAACTGCGACGGCTCCGTCGGCTACGCCGACGCGGACGGGGACGGCTTCGCCGCGTGCGACGAGTGCGACGACACGAACGCCGCCATCCACCCCACCGCCACCGAGACCTGTGACGACGCCGACAACGACTGCGACGGCACCATCGACGAGGACGACGCGGCCGACGCGCCGACCTGGTACTTCGACGCCGACGGGGACGGCTACGGCACCTCCCGCTTCACCGCGGTCAGCTGCGAGGCGCCGGCCGACTACGTGGCGGCGGCCACCGACTGTGACGACCTCGACGCGGGAACCTCCCCGGCCGCCCGCGAGACCTGTGACGGCGAGGACGACGACTGCGACGGCTCGACCGACGAGGCCGACGCGATCGACCCCGCCACCTGGTACGCCGACGCCGACGGGGACACCTACGGGGACCCCGCGGTGACCACCGCCGCGTGTGACGTGCCGAGCGGCTACGTCGCCGACGCGACCGACTGCGACGACGACGCCGCCGCCACCAGCCCCGGCGCCGACGAGCTGTGCGACGCGATGGACAACGACTGCGACGGCGCCGTCGACGAGGACAGCGCGGCGGATGCCCCCACTTGGTACATGGACACCGACGGCGACGGCTTCGGCAACGCCCTCTACACGCGGAGCGAGTGCGAGCAGCCCCCCGGCTACGTCGCGCTGGGCACCGACTGCGACGACATCGACGTCGACGCCAACCCCGCCGCGACCGAGTACTGCGACGGGGACGACGACGACTGCGACGGCACCGTCGACGAGGACGACGCCGCCGACGCCACCCTGTACTACGCCGACTCCGACAGCGACGGCTACGGCGACTCCTCCACCGCCACGCCCTCGTGCACCGTCATCAGCTACCTCATCACCGACGGCACGGACTGCGACGACCGGAACTTCGACTCCAACCCGGGCGCGACCGAGGTTTGCGACGTCCGCGACGTCGACGAGGACTGCGACACCCTCGTGGACTACGACGACGACAGCGTCACCGGCACGATCACCATCTACGCCGACGGCGACAGCGATGGCTACGGGGATCCCGCCGGCTCGCGCACCGCGTGCGACCTGCTCACCGGCTACCAGCTCAACAGTGACGACTGCGACGATGTCGACGGCAGCGTCAACCCCGCGATGGCCGAGGTGTGCGACGCCGCGGACACCGACGAGGACTGCAGCGGGGCCGCGGACGACGACGACGCGAGCGCGACGGGCAAGTCCACCTACTACCTGGACGACGACGGGGACGGCTACGGCGATGCCGACGCCCCCACGGATCTCTGCGACGCGGACACCGGCCTGGTGGAGGACGCGACCGACTGCGACGACGCCGACTCGAGCACGAACCCCGCCGCGACCGAGCTCTGTGACGGCATCGACAACGACTGCAACGGCACCTACGACGACGGGATGGCCGACACGACCTACTACCCTGACGAGGACGGCGACGGCTTCGGTGACGAGCTCGGCGCCACCGTCACCGCGTGCGCGTCCCCGGTCGGCTACCGCCTCGACGGCACCGACTGTGACGACGCGGCGATCACCGTGCACCCCTACGCGTGGGAGGACGACGACAACGCCGTCGACGACGACTGCGACGGAGACGTCGACACGGACGACACCACCACCGTGTCGGCGGGCCCGGCGACCGACGACTCGTCCATGACCATCACCGGCATCTCCTTCCCGCTCTGCGGAACCACCCGCACGACCGCGTACGCCATCTCGAACGGCCGGGTGACCTTCGGCACGAGCGGGGACACCGACTTGAGCGAGTCCACCACGGACTTCTACAGCGACACGGCGATCGCCGCGGCGTGGGACGATCTGAACCCCGCGTCGTCCTACGGCGGCGACGTGTACTACATCAAGTACGCCGACGCGCTGGGCGTCTACTGGCGGGAGGTCCGCGAGTACAGCTACTCCACGACCAACACGTTCTCCGCCGTGCTCTTCGACGACGGGCGCGTGCTCCTCCAGCACGAGGGGATGGCGATGTCCGACGGCATGGTGGGCTACAGCTGCGCGCCCGGCTCGCTCACCGAGTCGGAGACCAACATCACCACCGCGATGGACGAGCTCGAAGCCGGGCGCTGGGGCCTCGGCACGGGCAGCGAGCGGATGCTCTACGAGATCTTCACGTCGAGCGACAACGACCTCGACGACGGCGTCGTCCGGCTCTGCCCGTACGTCGACGGCTCGACGGACCTCTGCGCCGAGTAGCCTCCCGCCGGGTTAGAGCCGTCGGCTTCCCGGAGTCCTCATGGAGACCATCAAGTACGCGGCGATCGTCCTCGGAGCGGGTCCCGGCGGCTACCCCGCCGGCATCCGCCTCGGGCAGCTCGGCGTCAAGACGCTCGTCATCGAGCGCGAGTATTGGGGCGGCGTCTGCCTCAACGTCGGCTGCATCCCGTCCAAGGCGCTGATCACCGCCGCCAAGCGCCTCGAAGAGGTCCACCACGCCGACGCGATGGGGATCGAGCTCTCGGGCACGGCCACGATGAACATGACGAAGCTCCAGGCCTGGAAGGGCACGGTCGTCAACCGCCTCACCGGCGGCGTTCGCACGCTGCTGAAGGGCAACAAGGTCGACATGGCCGTCGGGAACGCCCGCTTCGTCGGCCCCCGCACGCTCGAGCTCACCGCGCCCGACGGCGCCGTGACCCGCTACGAGGCCGATCACGTCGTGATCGCGACCGGGAGCCGCCCCATCGAGATCCCGGGCTTCTCGTTCGCCGACGCGCGCATCCTCGACTCCACGAAGGGCCTCGCCCTCCCCGAGATTCCGAAGCGCCTCGCCGTCATCGGCGGCGGCTACATCGGCCTGGAGCTCGGCGGCGTCTACGCCAAGCTCGGCACCAAGGTCACGGTCATCGAGATGGCCGACCAGATCCTCCCCGGCTTCGACCCCGACGTCGTCAAGCTCATCGACCGCAAGCTGCGCAAGGGCGGAGTGGACATCCAGCTCAAGGCGCAGGCGCAGGGCTGGGAGGACACCGGCACCGGCGCGCTCCTCCGCTACAAGACGCCCGAAGGCGAGAAGACCCTCGAGGCCGACTACATCCTCGTCACCGTCGGCCGCCGCCCCAACACCGACGCGATCGGGCTGGAGAACGTAGGGTGCGAGATGGAGGGCCGCTTCATCAAGACCGACAAGCAGCTCAAGACCTCGGTCCCCGGCGTGTACGCCATCGGGGACTGCACGACCGGCCTCATGCTCGCGCACAAGGCCACCCACGAGGGCGAGGTCGTCGCCGAAGTGATCGCGGGTCACGACGCCTACAACGACGCCAAGACGGTGCCGGCCGTGGTGTTCACCGACCCGGAGATCGCGACCGCGGGCCTCATGGAGCACGAGGCGAAGGCCAAGGGCTACACGCTCAAGGTCGGCAAGGTGCCGTACGCCGCCATCGGCCGCGCGCTCACGACGAACGAGACCGACGGCTTCGTCAAGGTCATCGCCGACGCCTCCGACAACCGCATCCTCGGCGTCACGATCGTCGGCAGCCACGCGAGTGACCTCATCTCCGAGTGCGTGCTCGCCGTCGAGATGGACTGCGAGCTCATGGACGTGGCGCTCTCCATCCACCCCCACCCCACCCTGGGTGAGGGCGTGATGGAGGCCGCGAAGGCCGCGCTCGGCGAGGCCGTCCACATCATGAACGGCTAGTTCGCGGCGGCGGGCCACCAGGCCCCCGCCCACCCGCCGCGGTCGGCGCGCTCGGGCGCCGGGGACCGCGGCGCGCGCCGGTCGCCCGAAGACCTACCGCCTGCGCCGCGCCAGCACCGCGAGCCCGAGCAGCGCCCCGATCCCCACGGTGGCGTCGGGCCCGCCGGTGCGGCACCCGCAGGCGGCGGCCGGGTCCTCGTCCTCGACGGGGGGCTCGACCGGCTCCACGAGCTCGGCGGACCACGTGAAGTCGCGCTTCGTGTCGTTCTGCACGAGCGGCGAGGCCACGAGCACGACGTCCTCGGCGCCGAAGCCCTCCATGGTCACGGTGCCGACGCCCTCGACGATGTCGCCCGTGGTGACGCGGAGCACGTCGGTGCGGTCGACCTCCACGAGCTGGACGAGCCAGGGCACGTCATCGCCCTCGAAGGTGACGACGAGGTCGCCGTTGCCGTCCCCCGCGTCGGCCTCGAAGCGGATGTAGGTCTGGCCGTAGCCCTGGGGGCGGGAGCTGCCGTCGACCTCGCGCGTGGCGGGGAGGGTGCCGATGGAGTCGCGCTCGGCCACGTCGGGCATGAGGTTCTGGTCGGCGTAGTCCATCACCGTGTTGCGTACGACGAAGTCGGCGTAGGCTGCGTCGAAGTCGATCTCGAGCTCCTCCATCGCGTCGTCCATGCCGAAGCTGTACGCGCCGCCGTCGGCGCCGCGCGCGGCCTCCCACGTGCCGAGGACGGTGTCGGGGCCTCCCTCGTACTCGTCGAGGTAGAAGGCCCAGATCGCCATCCCGTACATGTGCCAGAAGATGTCCTGGTCGTCCTGCCCCGACGCGTTGAACGCGAGGTGCGGGTTGTTCGAGTAGCCGGACACGTAGCCGGCCCACCAGTCGGCGTTCGGGTAGACGAGGCTCTCGATGTAGGTGGCCGTGGCCTCCCACCACCAGAACTCCCAGGCGAACCCGTAGCCGAACTGGAGCGCGTGGTTGAGCTCGTGCACCGCCATGGTCTCGGCCCAGGAGCGGTTCGTGAACGAGCCCTCGTAGGCGACGATGTAGGGCACGATGCCGATGCCGCAGGACTCGAAGTACGTGTAGGCGCCCTGGTAGTTGCCCTCCTGCACGTAGGCGAGCACGAGGTAGCTGCTGTTCTGGAGGGGCTCTCGCCACCCGAGCTCGCCGACCTGCACGGCGTAGCCCTCCTCGAGGGATTCGATGAAGTCCTCGGCGGTGCCCTGGTCGATGGTGCCGCTGTCCCACTCGACGGCGAAGTGGTCGCTGGTGATGCGGTTCTCGCCGAGGCTGAAGCAGGGCAGCGTGGGCGTGGCGCCGGGCGGCGGGGGCGCGGGCGCGAGCGGCTCGACGGGATCGAGCAGATCGCCCTTCCACGGCATGAGCGCGGCGGTGGCCCACGCGCGCTCCTCGGGGGTGAGCTCGTCGGCGCGCTCCTTCAGCTCGTGGACCAGCGGCGTCAGGCACCCGTCGGGACCGGAGTGCGTGAGGTGCGCCTCGATGGACGCCAGCAGGCCCTCCGCGGAGGAGGGGGCCGACCCGGCCGGGTGCGCGGAGCCCGCGAGCGCGGCGGAAACGAGGAGGAGCATGCGGACCTCGGCCGCACAAGCATCGCCCGTTCCCTTCCCGGCTGCGGTGAATTTCGTGTGACGAGGATAGGACCGCGTCGTGTTCATCACCATCGAAGGGCTCGACGGTTCGGGCGGCACCACCCAGGTCGAGCGGCTGCGCGTCGCGTGGGGCGCGCGCGATCCCGGGCGGGAGGTCGTCTGTACGCGCGAGCCTTCGCCGGGCCCGGTGGGGCGGCTGCTGCGCCAGGCGCTCGCGGACGTGACCATCGGCGAGGGCGTGCTCCCCTACCTCTTCGCGGCCGATCGGCGCGATCACCTCGACCGCGTCGTCCTCCCGGCGCTCGCCCGCGGCGCGGTGGTCATCTCCGACCGGTACGCGCTCTCGTCGCTCGCCTACCAGTCGCTCGCGCTCGGCATGGACAAGGTCGCGGCGCTCAACGCGGACTTCCCCGCGCCCGACCTCACCGTCGTGCTGGATCTGCCCCCGGCCGACTGCCTCGCGCGCATCGAGGCCCGCGGGGGCGCAAGGGAGCGCTTCGAGACCCTGGCGCGCCTCGAGGAGATCGCGGCGGCCTACGAGGCGGCCGTGGGGATCGCCGAGGCGTGGGGGTGGCGGGTCGCGCGCATCGACGCCGCGGGCACCCCCGACGTCGTGGCGGCGCGGGTCGCCGGGGTCGTATGGCCCGGGTGATGGCGCTGGGGCGCATCGGCTATGCCGACGCCTGGGCGCTCCAGAAGGACCTCGTCGAGCGCCGCGCCACGGGCGAGATCGTCGACACGGTGATCGTCTGCGAGCACGATCCCGTCTACACCGTGGGCCGTCGGCGGGACGCGATGGCCAACGTGCTCGCGCCCGGGGACGTGCCGGTCGTCGAGGTGGAGCGCGGCGGGGACGTGACGTGGCACGGCCCGGGGCAGCTCGTCGTCTACCCGATCCTCCAGCTGGAAGGGGCCGGGCGCGATCTGCACGCGCACATGCACCGCCTGGAGGACCTGATGATCGAGGTCTCCGGGGCGTTCGGGGTCGAGGCCGGGCGCGATCCGCGGAACACCGGCGTGTGGCACGCGGGCCAGAAGCTCGGGAGCGTCGGCATCGCGTGCCGCCGGTGGGTCACCTGGCACGGCCTCGCACTCAACGTGGACCCGGACCTGGGCTACTTCCAGCGCATCAACCCGTGCGGGTTCGACGCGACGATCATGACGTCGCTTGCGCGGGTGCTCGGCCGCCCGGTGGACCTCCGGGCGGTCGAGGCGGCGGTGGTGGCGCGGGTGGGGGGCTGGTAGGTCAGCGGTTCGCGTAGGAGCGGCGCAGGGACCACGCGACGGGGCCGAGCGTCACCGTGAGGATGAAGGCGAGAAGCAGCGGGCCCGGCGCCGCGAACCAGCCGGCACCCGTGCCGGTGATCGACAGGACCGTGGCCGCGATCGTCCACGCGATGCCGGCGCCGGTGCCGGCGAGGAGCTCGCGCGCGATCCGGTACTGCCGCTCGGCGTTCTCGGGGGTGATGGCCACCGCGTAGTTGAAGGTGTGCGGCGCGTTCCGCAGCCCGGCGAACAGCGCCACGCCCGGCACGACGGGGATGAGCACGAGCAGGAGGATGCCCTTGCTGCCGAACGCGTCGGGGCGGCCAGCGGCGTCGAAGTGGGTGGGGACGGGGCCGGCGACGAACACGAACCCGTAGACCGCGAGCAGCGCGGCGCACACGAGCCCGGCGATCGCGACGCGGTCGAACGCCCGCTCGATGCGGGAGGGCGCGAGCGTCAGGATGGGCCGCGGGTTCGGGTTCATGCCGCGCACGGTAGCCCGGCGCGCGTCCGTTGCGGACATCCTATGCGCCAACCTGCGTGGTCGCGGCGCTACGCCACCCCGCGCGAGGGACGCGGCGGGCGCG
>JAKFCH010000148.1:0-75597 GCA_036676765.1 Deltaproteobacteria bacterium | reverse complement strand
GAGGGAGGCGCGGTCCGGCGTGACGCCGACCCCGTGGGGCGGCGCCGCGCCGACCGAGCGGCTTCGCCGCGAGCCCGGAGGCGCCCGACCCCGGCCCGCCGCGGGCCGGGGACGCGCCCGTACGCCGGTGGGTCCGCCCCTTCAGCCGCTGAACGCGTCCATCAGGAAGCTCACCCGCAGCGTCACCGCGGGCTCGAGCACCCGGCCCGCGTAGAGCCAGACCAACGCGCCGAGCGCGAGGAACGGTCCGAACGGGAGCGCGAGCTGGAGGCCGGCCCGGCGGCGGATCGCGAGGGTCACGCCGATGATGCTCCCCGCCACCGACGCGATGAACAGGATGGGCAGCACCGCGAACGGGCCGAACCACGCGCCGAGCATGGCGAGGAGCTTCACGTCCCCCATGCCCATGCCCTCCTCGCGGCGGATGAGCCAGTGGACCCCGATCAGCGCGAGCAGGAAGCCGCCGCCGACCATCGCGCCGACCACCGAGCCCTGCCACGTGGGGGAGCCGGTGTAACCAAGCCAGCCGAGCAGCCCCGCGCCCGCGACGCCGACGGGCACCGAGTAGATGCTGAACTCGTCGGGGATGATGTAGTGGCGCAGGTCGATGAACGTGAGCGCCACGAGCGCGAACAGCAACCAACCGTACCAGGCGAGCGCCACGAGGTGCGCGGCGTCGAGGTCGGCGAGGTCGGGCACGACGCGGCGGAAGAGCAGGACCGCGAGCACGCCGAACAGGGCCTCGACCACGGGGTAGAGCGCGGAGATGGGCTCCTTGCAGGCGCGACACCTGCCGCGGAGCCACATCCAGGCGAGCACCGGGACGTTGTCGTAGGGCTTGATGGCGGTGCCGCACGTCGGGCAGGCCGATCCCGGCCACACGACCGAGCGATCCTCCGGCATGCGCGCGACGCAGACGTTGAGGAACGAGCCGAAGAGCAGCCCGAAGACGCCGGCGAAGGCGGCGAAGATCCAGTAGGCCGTCTCGGGGGTCATGTGGCGTTCATCGTGGCACGGCGTATCGTGTCGAGCACCCGGTCCACGTCAGAATCGGTCAGGCCTTCGTGGACGGGCAAGGCCAGGGCCTCGGCGCAATATCGGGCGGCGTTCGGCGTGAGCGTCGCGGTCACGCCGGCGTGGGCGTGGTGGGCGAGGGCGGGCTCCTCGGACAGCGGGCGCCGGTAGTACACGGCGGTCTCGATCTCGGCGGCGGCGAGCGCGGTGGCGAGCGCGTCGCGACCGGTGGTGCGCACGACGTAGTGGTGCACGGGGTGGCCGGCGGCGCGGGGGAGGGGGCGCACGGCCTCGGGGAGTCCCGCGTCGTAGGCGGCGGCGATGGCGCGACGGCGCGCGAGGCGGGCGTCGAGATCGTCGATGTGGCCGAGGAGCACGGCGGCCTGCACCGCGTCGAGGCGGCTGTTGGCGCCGAAGTGGCCGTGGACGCGGTCGTGGACGTACGGCGCCGGCATGCCGTGGGAGGCGAGCTTGCGGGCGGCGTCGGCGACGGCGGGATCGTCGGCGAGGACGATCCCGGCATCGCCCGCGGCCCCGAGGGTCTTGGTCGGGTAGAAGCTGGCGGCCCCGACGCTACCCGTGCGCGCGGGGGGCGAGGCGCCGACGGCCTGGGCGACGTCGTCGAGGACCGGGACGACGCGGCCTCCGGGGGCGACGAGCGTCGGGAGCGGGCAGGGCTCGCCGAAGAGGTGGACCGCGATGACGGCGCGGGTGCGCGTCGTGAGCGGGAGCGTGGCGGGGTCGAGCACGGGGAGGTCGGCGCGCACGTCGGCCACGATGGGCACGGCGCCGATGCGCCCGACGGCCTCGGCGGTGGCGAAGAAGGTGACGGCGGGGACGATGACCTCGTCGCCCGGCTGGATGCCCATCGCCATGAGCGCGTAGATCAGCGCGTCGGTGCCGCTGTTGACGCCGACGCCGTGGGCGTACCCGAACAGGGAAGCGAGACGACGCTCGGCCTCGGTGACCACCGGCCCGCCGACGTACCGCCCCGACCGGAGCACGGCGAGCACGCGCGCCTCGACGTCGGCCGCCACCCGCTGATGGCGCGCGGCGAGGTCGGCCATGCGGATGGTCACGCGGGCGCCCTCGTGGAGGGGCCGATCACTTGAAGTCGCGCTTCTCGAACACGAGCATGGCGATCCCGAGCACGACGGCGGTGTAGCCGCTGCCGTAGGCGAGCGCCCACCCGATCTCCGACGCGGGCACCGCGATGCCGTGCACCGCCTCGGCCCGGATGTTGAAGACCTCGAGGTTCGGGAGCACCCGGTACAGGCCGGCGCACAGGGCCTTGAACGTCGGATCCTCGGAGCGTTCGCCGAAGATGCGGAGATCGTCGGTGAAGTGGCCGATGAGGTAGATGCACAGCGAGTACGCCGACGCGGTGGTGGGCGCGGCGAAGGTCGAGAACAGCGTGGCCCACGCGCACAAGAGCGTGAGCTCCATCATCAGCATCCCGACGGCGACGTAGACGTCGACCGACGGCAAGCCCTGCTGCGACCCGACGATCGCGGTGTAGAGCACGGTGAGGATGCCGACCTCCGCCGCGAGCGTGAACCAGAGGCCGACGTACTTGCCGAGGAGGAGCCGCCACCGGGCGAGCGGCTTGCTCGCGAGGGTGTAGATGGTCTTCTTCTCGATCTCCTTCCACACGAGGCCCACCCCGAGGAAGATCGCGATGATGCCGCCCATGAGCGAGATGCCGCCGAGGGCGACGCCGCGGACGACCTTCGCCTGGTCCCCGATGGTGATCTCGCGCATGCCGAGCGAGACGAGGAGGAGCAGCACCGCGAAGAACAGGATGCTGTGGAGCACCTTGTCGCGCACGGCCTCGCGGAAGGTGTTGGTGGCGACGGCGAAGATCTGGTTCACGCCAGCACCCCGAGCCGCTTGGAGTTGACCGGCTTCGCCCGCTCCACCTCGTCGAGGAGCACCTGCTCGAGGTTGCGCTGCGCCGGCACGATGCTCGTGACCGTGCCGCCCACGCGCCGCGCGGCGTCGATCCACCGGTCGACCTCGCCGGGATCGAGCCTCCGCGCCAGGGTCCGACCGGGCGCGGCGACGAGCGGCGGCTCGGAGACCAGGGCGACGGCGGCCTCGGGCAGCGCCACGTCCACGAACGTGCAGTCGACGTGGGCGACGGTGTGCCCGAGCAGCTCGGACACCGTGCCCTGGCCGCGGAGCCTGCCGCCCACCACGATGGCGACGCGATCGCAGAGGGCCTCGACGTCGGCGATGATGTGGCTCGAGAAGAACACGGTCCGGCCGAGCTGGCGCTCCTCCAGGATGATGTCGCGCACGAGCACGCGCCCGAGCGGATCGAGGCCGCTCATGGGCTCGTCGAGCACGAGCAGGTCGGGCTCGGAGACGAGGGCCTGGGCGAGGCCCGCGCGCTGGAGCATGCCCTTCGAGAACTTGCCGAGCGGCACGTCGCGGAAGCGGGCGAGGTCGACCCGCTCGAGCAGCGCGTCGATGCGGCGCTTGCGCTCGGCCGCGGGCACTTCGCAGAGGCGACCGTAGAAGTCGAGGAACTCGCGCGCGGTCAGGTGCTCGTAGAAGTAGGGGCGCTCGGGCAGGAACCCGACGCGACGCCGCGACTCGGGGTTCGGCACCTCGATGCCGTGGATCCACGCGCGGCCGCCGGTCGCCTTCTGGAGCGACATCAGGGTCTTGATCGTGGTGGTCTTGCCGGCGCCGTTCGGCCCGATGAAGCCGAAGCTCGTGCCGTCCGGCACCTCGAGATCGAGGTCCGCGAGGCCCGTGTAGGGGATGCGCCAGAACCCGGATCGGTAGACCTTCGAGAGCTTCTCCGTGCGGATGGCGAAGCTCATGCGCTCCTCGGGGTGCCGGCGCGGCGACGAGCGAGGGGGCTCTTGGCGCCGGTCTCGTCGAGCCAGGCGACCAGGGCCTCCCGGGGCATCGCCCCGGCGCTCTTCCAGTTGCACGTCATGCAGTACGGCCCGCTCTCGTGGAAGCGCCCCTCGGCGTGCGCGAGCCGCCACGCCTGGATGCGCGGCGCGCTCCACAGCTCGGCGAGGGGGGTCTCACGCACGTTGCCGAGGCGGTTGACGAGGTGCTCGTCGAGGCAGCAGGTCGTGAGGTCACCGTCGACGGAGACCATCGGGGTCATCCACAGGCCGGCGCAGGGCGGGCGATCCATGATGCCGTCGAGGTTATCATCGGTGCGGGAGAGTCTGCATGGCAAGCCACACGCTCTACGCGAGCGAGGACCGCAAGCGCTTCTTCCACGTGCCGGACGATGCCAAGCTTCCAGGCGGGGACTTCATCGTCCGCTCGCTCACCGGGAAGAAGCTGGAGGCCGATCCGGTCGCCCTCGATGTCTACGAGGTGCCCGAGGCCGAAGCGATGAAGCTCGCGCAGGCGGTGCTCGGAGGCTTCGCGGACAAGGTGCGCACCGTGGCGATGAGCGCGGCCAAGGCGCTGTCGACCGCGCCGAAGCTCGATCCCGAGGCCGTGGCGGCGCGCGAGGCCCGGGTGGCCGAGAGCCTGAAGCTCGGGCGCGACCAGCTCCGGGACGATCCCGCCGCGCTCGGGGCGGCGATCAAGGCCACGTTCACCGGCATCCTCACCACCGCGCAGGAGTCCGTGCACGCGCCCGAGGTGGCGGCGGAGCGGATGAAGGACGTGGCGGAGGCGCTCAAGCAGGAGGGCCTGCTCCCCGACGGGGTGGCTTCGGTGGAGGCGCTGCCCGACCAGCTCCGCGCCCTGCTCGCGAGCGAGGACACCGTCGCCAAGCTCGACGCCGTGGCGAACAGCCTGCGGAAGGCCGCGGCGGACCTGCGCGAGGCGCGGGCGGAGAAGAAGGGGGAGGGGGAGAACTGAGAGGGGGGGCTCCCTACGGCGTGACGAAACCGATCAGCCCCTGACCCAACGCAAGCGCCCAGCCGCCGAGATCGAGGCCGAGCAGCATCGGGACGATGAGCACGAGCGCGATGCCGATGCCGGCGCGCGCGTAGAGCGCGGTCCAGAGCGGGCGGAGCCAGTCGGGGCACAACCAGTCCACGACGCGGCTGCCGTCGAGCGGCGGGATGGGGAGCAGGTTGAACAGCGCGAGCGCGACGTTGAGCACCACCGTCGACGCGAGCACCTGCCCGAACGCGCCGCCGACGAGCGCCGGTGCGATCGCGCCGAGGACGGCGATGACCGCGGCGCACGCGAGCGCGATGACGACGTTGGAGAGCGGTCCGGCGGCGGCGGTGAACAACATGGCGAGGCGACCGTCGCCGCCGACGCGGAAGTTCGCCGGGTTGACCGGCACGGGCCGGGCCCACCCGATCGGCACGCCGATCAGCGGGAGCGCCAGGGTGCCGATGGGATCGATGTGCGCGAAGGGATCGAGGGTGAGCCGGCCCTGGGCCTCGGCGGTGTTGTCGCCGAACCAGGAGGCGGCGCGCGCGTGGGCGTACTCGTGCACCGCCAACGACAACACGAACGGGATCCAGAACACGAGGCGCTCGCCGAGCCAGGGGGCGAGCCAGTCGAGGAACGCGTCCATCACGCGGTTCCCGTGCGGTTGGCCGCCCACGCGTCGGGGCGGATCTCGGTCGCGACGCTCGTGCCGGCGAGGGCCTCGGCGGCGGAGATCCGGGCCTTCGGGACGAGGCGCGGCGGGGGTGCGATGCCGTCGATGGCGGCGAGGGGCTCGATCTTCACGTAGCCGGCGTCCGCCCACACGATGCGCCCCTCGATGACGGAGGCGTCGGTGAGGGTGAGGCGCGCGAACACGTCTCCCGTGGGTTGGCTGAACTGGCTGGTGGACTCGACGAACAGGGCGTCGAGCGCGTCGAACGTGCGCTCGGTCTTCGCGACGGCCGCGAGGGCGACCCCGAAGTCGTCGAGGGTGATGACGGTCTCGGAGGCGTCCTTCCGGCTCCTCCGCACGGCCCGCAGGCCCGCCTCGTTGCAGAGGTGCTCGAGGAGGGCCCCGGACACCCCGGGGGTGCGCGCGGCGACGGCGCGTAGGTCGAGGCCCGGCGTGAGCCGCTTGCCCCGGCAGTGGATGGCGAGGATGGCGGCGCGCGCGTCGAGGTCGGGCGGGCCGAGGACGAGCCGGAGGCCGAAGCGGCCGGGCCGCAACAAGGCGCGGTCGAGCACGTCGGAGCGGTTGGTGGCGCCGATGACGACGAGCCGGGTGGTGGGCTCGAAACCGTCCATGCAGACGAGGAGCTGGTTGAGCGTCTGCTCGCGCTCGTCGTGCGAGCTGCCGAGCCCCGACCCGCGCCGGCGCCCGACGGCGTCGATCTCGTCGATGAAGATCACCGCGGGCGCGGCCTTCTTCGCGGTGTCGAAGAGATCGCGGATCCGCGCGGCGCCCACGCCCACGAACATCTCGACGAACTCGCTCGCGGAGATGACGAACACCGGCACGCCGGCCTCGCCCGCGACCGCGCGCGCGAGGAGGGTCTTTCCGCCGCCGGGGGGCCCCTCGAGGAGCACGCCGCGCGGCAGTTGGACGCCCGCCGAGGTCCACCGCAACGGATCCTTGAGGAAGTCGACCACGTCGGCGAGGACCTCCTTCGCCTCGGCGTGACCGCCCACGTCGGCGAAGCGGGTCTTCTCTACACCCGGCGCCAGCTTGCGGGCGTTGGACTTCCGCATGTCGAAGATGGTGTTCTGTCCGGCGGTGCCCCGCTGCTGCTGGTAGCGGCGCAGGAAGTAGAGCGCGCCGACCACGATGGCGAGCAGCAGCACGATGGGCAGGAGGTTGCTCGACTCGGACTCGCGGTAGCCGACGGGGAGGCCCTGCTCCTCGATCCAGTCGATGACCTCCTCGGTGGCGGCCCCCTCGACGACGTAGGGGGTGCCGTCGAGGGGGTGGACGACGAGGTCGTAGCCGTCGCTCTCCACGGCATCGACCTGGTGCGCGAGCAGGTCGGCGACGAACACGCCGTAGTCGCGCTCGACGAGGACGTCGTCCGCCGCGCGGAGCGCCACGATCGCGAGGAGCACGGCGAAGAGGGCGGCCCAGACGAGGAAGGTGCGCAGGCGGGGGTTCACGGGCGGGAGCTTAGCGCGATGGGGGGCGTCCGCGCGGCGCGCTACGGCCCTTCCATGGCCGAGACCCCGGGGGCTGGCGGGTCGATGTCGGTCCACACCCCATCGATGCGACGCTGGTGGGGGTTGTACGCGGCCTTGTAGGCGAGGTGGACGCAGTCCTCGACGTACAGACCGAGGTAGTACCACTCGAGCCCGGCCTCGGCGCACCACGCGATCTCGCGGAGGACCGAGTAGACGCCGAGCGAGCGGCGGGACTCGTCGGGATCGAAGTAGTGGTAGACGCTCGACGCGCTGGTGCGCCCCACGTCGACGATGCTCACGCCGATGAGCTTCGTGCCGACGAAGTAGCGGAACTCGCGGCTCTCCACGCACGTGTCGACGAGCCAGGCGCGGTAGCCGATGGGGCCGAGCGGCTCCTCGGTCCGCGAGAGGCCGCGCTCCAGCTTGTGGCGGTTGTACAGCGCGAGGCGCTCCTCGGAGAGCTCGGGGGGGCCGACCTCGACGTGGACGACGCCCTCGTTGCGGCGCCACGCGCGGCGCTGCGAGGTGGTCGGCCGGAAGCGGGCGACCGGCACGCGCAGCGGTTCGCACGCGGTGCAGGCGGGGCACTGGGTGCGGTAGACCATGCGCCCGGAGCGACGTTCGCCCAGGGCGAGGCGGGTGTCGAGCTCGTCGGGCGTCATCATGCGGGAAGGCAGGCGCAGCGGGAGCCGCGCCAGCTGTTCGGGGCGGTAGGGGCACTCCTCGATCTGGTCCCAGACCACGCGGAACATCATCGAGGAGAGGTTATTCGACGAGATGCCGATCCGCACAGACAGCCAGGGCGTCGTGGGCCTGCTGTGGCTCGATCGACCCGACCGCGCCCACGCCTACGACCGCGCCCACCTCGACGCGCTGCTGGTCGCGGCGGAGTCCCTGGCGGCGACCCACCGGGTGCTCGTGGTGGCCTCGACCGGCGATCGCGCGTTCTGCGGGGGGGCCGATCTCGACGCGATGAAGGAGGCCTCTCCGCTCGACGCGCTCGAGCTGCGGTCGCAGCGGGTGTTCACGGCGATCGCCCGGCTGCCGGTGGTGACGATCGCGGCGATCCAGGGGGCGGCCGTGGCGGGCGGGTTCGAGCTCGCGCTCGCGTGCGATCTGCGCGTGGCGGGGCCGGCGGCGCGGTTCTCGCTGCCGGAGACCCGCCTGGGGATCCTCCCGTCGGCAGGCGGGACCACGCGCCTGACCCGCCTCGCGGGGCCCTCCCGCGCGAAGGAGGTCATCCTCGCGGGGCGGGTGCTCGACGCGGAGGCCGCGCTCGCCTGGGGGATCGTGCACCGCATCGCCGCGGATCCGCGCGCGGAGGCGCTCGCGTGGGCGCGGGAGGTCGCGGAGCGCGATCCGGTGGCCGTCGCGATGGCAAAGGCGCTCATCGACGCCGACGAGTCCGACGGGGCGCTCGCGCGGGAGCGGCAGGCGGAGGCGGTTCTGTATGCGCGGCGGCGGGGATAGGGCGCCAGGAGGGGAGCCCGAGAGGCGGTGAAGGCCGCGGGTTTCACGCAGTGCCTGTCCGAACGCCGCATGTCTCGCGCAGTGAGGGGTCGAACGCCGCACGGGGGGCCGATTGGCGCCCGAACGGAGCCGAAACGGGGCCGAAACGACGGTCCCGGATGCGTCCGGCGGCCCGCCTGCGGCGTTCACACCCACATGGTGCGGCGGGTGCGGCGTTCGGGGTGACTTTGCGTGGTCCGATGGCGCGGCGCACACCCCAACGAGCGTCGTCCGTCCTACACCCGGGCACTCCCCCACGTCGGGGCGACGCGGACGCGGAACGAGAGGCACTACTTCCCGTCGAAGGTGTCTTCCCAGCGGCTCGACTGACGGTTCGACTGACCGTCGGCGACAACCTCCAGCTGGAAACCCTCGCCCGTCATGTAGAGGTTCACCTCCAGGTCGACCTTGCCGATGGGTGCGGTGATGGCGTCACAACTGAGCGCTTTCAGCGGTTCGATATCGGTGCCAGTTGCCGCCGCCGCGCCGAAGGTCATCACCATCACCGTCTGCGTAATGGCGGAGAAGGACACGACGAAGTCCCGGGAGATCCCGGCGTTCAGGGGCGCCTCGGTGTAGCTGCGGATCTGCATCGAGGTCTTGGCGGCGCCCGGTACGTTCACCTTGCAGAGCTGGTATTCCTCGATCCGCATCTTTCCATCGGCGATGGCGACGCTTTCGGCGCCGATCATCGCCTTCCAGTCGGTGCCGGCCGCGGCAGGTGTGGACAGAGACAGCGCGAGCACGAGGAAGGCCGGCAACGGGAAACGCACGAAAGCTCCGGCGGCGCGGGAGGAGGGCCGCGACCGTGCCGGCCTGTCTACCACGCGAGCGAACGCCAATGTCTCACTCCCCCGCGAACATCGCCGAATACCGCCGCTGCATCTCCTCGGGCGTGACCTTCTCGATCGCGTGCCCGATCGACCACTCGTGGCCGAAGGGGTCGCGCACCGTGCCCGAGCGCTCGCCGTAGAACTGGTCGGCGGCAGGGCGCACGAGCGTGGCGCCGGCCTCGACGGCGCGCTGGAGGGCGGCGTCGGCGTCGTCGACGTGGAGGTGCAGGCCGGACGAGGCGCCGCCGATGCTCCTCGGCCCGCGGATGCCGTACTCGGGGTACTCGTCGGAGAGCATGATCGTGAACGCGCCGAACAAGAGCTCGGCGTGGCCGACGCGCTCGGGGAGGCCGTCGTGCGCGGGTTCGACGAGGCGGTACAGCTCGACCGCGCCGAACGCACGCTCGTAGAAGGCGATCGCCTCGGCTGCGGCGTGGACGCGGAGTTGGGGGAACAGCTCGTGGACGGACACGGGAACCTCGTGGGTGTCCCTGGTTTAGCCGGCGCCGCGCCGAGGGCGCTTGGACGGAACTGACCTCGCGGCGAAGATCGGCACGTGGTTGGGACGGTCGGGCCCGACCGGTCGATACTCGCCCGGCGAGATCCCGGCGAAGGCCTGGAACTCGCGGTTGAGGTGGGGCTGGTCGTAGTAGCCGCCGCCGAGCGCGATGTCGGCCCAACCCGTCGGTAGCCCGGTCGCGACACGCGCGAGGACGGCCTGGAACCGCCGGATCCGGGCGTACACCTTCGGCGTGAGACCCACGGCACGGTGGAAGAGCTCGATGAACCGGCGGTCGCTGTAGCCGGTCTCGTCGCGGACGGTGGCGATGGCGACGCCGCCGCGGGCGAGGCGCGCGAGGGCGTGCACGACGGCGGGGTGGAGCGGGCGCGCGGGGCCGGGGAGCGCGGCCTCAAGGCGGTCGAGGGCGGCGTCGGGAGTGGGGGCGTCGAGGAGCGCGTCGCGCAGGGCGGCGGCGCGGGCGCCCCAGAGGTCGGCGAGGGCGGTGTGGCGCCCGGCGAGCAGATGCGCGGGGATGCCGAGCAGCGCGGCGGCGCCCCCGGGGCGGAAGTGGACGCCGACGGCGCGGGAAGGAAACGTCGTGTCGCGCACGTGGTAGCGGGAGCGCGCGCCCGCCAGGACCGCTGAGCCGAACGAGGCGCCGACGCGGTCGTCGAGGCTTTCGTAGACGTGGATGGGCGCGTCGGAGAGGCGGACGACGAGGTCCGTCGCGCCGGTCGGGAGCGCGCGCTCGCGTCGGGACGCAGCTTCGCCCGCCTCGCCCAGCGCGCCGTCCACCGCGCCCGTGCCGTCGGCGTACCAGAGGCACCGGACGTAAGGGGCGAGCGCGGCGGGGGGCGGGCGGCGGAGCATCCCTACTCCGCGAGCTTCTGGGGGAGCTGGTCGAGGAAGAACGCGGGCAGCGGCACCGCGCGCCGCGTCGTGAGATCGAGCATCACGAACGTCATCTCGGCGTCGCACACGCGCTCGTTCGTGCGGGTGTCGTGGATGTCCTGGTGGAGGCGGCCGATGCCGCGGCGGGCGGACAGCGGGCGGACGGTGACGAGCAGCTCGTCGCCGAGGCGGCACTCGCGACGGAAGGCGACCTGGGCGCGGATGATCGCGGGGCCGATGCCCTCGTCGCGGACCAGCTCGGGGAGCGGCACGCCGAGGTCCGCGGCCCACGCGAACCGCGCCCACTCCATGAACTCGAGGTACCGGGTGTGGTTGACGTGGCCGAACATGTCGATGTGCGACGACATGACGGTGAGGGGCAGGCCGGGCCAGGGGTTCATCCCAGGGAGCTAACGCGGGGGCCCTCGCGAGATCCGGGCGCCCCGGCGGCTCCGCCGCCGTCGGCCCCCTCCACGCTCGCCCGTTCGGGCTCGGTCCGCCCGCGCCTCGGCAGCGTCGTCGGGTCGAGCGCGGGGGGGCGCGGTCGGGACCGGCCGCGAGGACGCGGCCGCGTTCCGGGCGCCTGGCGCGGGATGGCGTGAACGGCGCGGTGGAGCGGTGGGTTGCGGGGCGCAGGACGTCCGTCCGCCCCGGGTAGGGCGCCATCCTCGCCGGACGGACGTCCCAGACGTCCGTCCGCCCCGGGTAGCGCGCCATCCTCGGCGGACGGACGTCCCCGACGTCCGTCCGCCCCGGGTAGCGCGCCATCCCCGACGGACGGACGTCGCCCCCACCCCCACGTTAAACCCCGCGCCCGGAGGTCTGGTGCGCGCTCGATTGATTCCCCTGTTCCTCTGCGCGCTCCCGATGGTCGCGCACGCGAGCGAGGGGCACGACTCCCTCGGGCCCACCCTCCTCGCCCTCACGATCATCCTCCTCGCCGCCAAGTTCGGCGCCGACCTCGCCCAGCGCCTCGGCCAGCCCGCCGTGCTCGGCGAGCTCGTCGGCGGCGTGCTCGTCGGGAACCTCGACCTCTTCGGCGTCCGCGTCTTCGACTTCGTCGGCACCGACCCGATCGTGGACGCCCTCGCCAACCTCGGCGTCATCGTGCTGCTGTTCGAGGTCGGTCTGGAGTCGACCATCCAGCAGATGGCGCGGGTGGGGCTGTCCGCCGCGGTGGTCGCCGTGCTCGGCGTCGTCGCGCCGTTCGTGCTCGGCTTCGGCGTCGGCGCCGTCCTGTTGCCGGAGCACTCGTTCTACGTGCACATGTTCCTGGGCGCGACGCTCACCGCCACGAGCGTCGGCATCACCGCGCGCGTGCTCCGCGACATCGGGCAGAGCCAGAGCAAGGAGGCGCGGGTCATCCTCGGCGCCGCGGTGATCGACGACGTCCTCGGCCTCGTCGCCCTCGCGGCGGTGAGCGGGATCATCGCCGCCGCCGACCAGGGGCAGGCCGCGGAGCTCGGCCCCATCGCGATCATCGTCGGCAAGGCGGTCCTGTTCCTCGGCGGCTCCGTCGGCCTCGGCGTGCTCCTGACCCCGGCGCTGTACCGGTTCGCCAGCCGGATGCAGGGAAGCGGCGTGCTCCTCGGGGTGAGCCTCGCCTTCTGCTTCGCCCTGTCCTGGCTCGCCGGCGTGTTCGGCCTCGCCCCCATCGTCGGCGCGTTCGCCGCCGGGCTCATCCTCGAGGGCGTGCACTACAAGCCGTTCGTGGCCAAGGGGGAGCACGAGCTCGAGGAGCTCGTCCGGCCGGTCTCGCAGTTCCTCGCGCCGGTGTTCTTCGTCGTCATGGGCTTCCGCGTGGACCTCGCGACGTTCGCCCACGTCGAGGTGCTCGGCCTCGCCCTCGCGCTCACGGTGGCCGCGGTCATCGGCAAGCAGGTGTGCATGCTGGGGGTGTTCGACAAGTCCATCCGCCGGCTGCCGGTCGGCATCGGCATGATCCCGCGCGGCGAGGTGGGCCTCATCTTCGCGAACATCGGCCTCGGGCTCACCGTGGCGGGCGAGCGCATCATCGACGACGGCACGTTCACCGCGGTGGTGATCATGGTCATCCTCACCACGCTGCTCACGCCCCCGGCCCTCACCTGGAGCTTCCGGCGTGGCGCCGGCGCGCGAGCCGAAGCGGGCGTACACCCCACGGCTCCGTGAGTTGGATCCAAATCGACCCGTCGGTCAACCTCCCTGAGCAGCCCAAACTGACCCGTGAGTTGATTGTCTTTCTCGGAACGGGCACTTGGCCCAATCCGACGGCCTGTGCTAGAGGTGCGGCCCTCGGAGGGTCCCAGTGTCGACCGTCGATCTGTCCCACGCGCCCGCTACCGTCGTCGAGGCGCTCCGTCGCATCCGCGGAATCGAAAAGCACGGTTACACCTTCCTCGACAACGCGAGCAAGCCCACCTTCTTCTCCTACGCGGCGCTGTACCGCGCGGCCGAGGTCCGCGCCCACGCGCTCCTCGGGCAGGGCCTGACCCGCGGCGACCGCGTGGCCATGGTGCTCTCGCAGCCCCAGGACTTCGTCATCACCTTCCTCGGCGCCCTGCTCGCGGGGGTGGTGCCGGTGCCGATGTTCCCGCCGCTCTCGTTCGGCAAGCTCGACGCCTACGCCGACAGCGCGGTGTCCATCCTCGAGGTGGCCGGCGCCAAGCTCATCGTGACGGACAAGGCGCTGTCGTCTATTTTGTGGCAGGTCGTCCCCCGCGTGTCCTCGCTGCGTGACCTCGTGGTGGTCGAGTCCATCGACGCCGGCAAGCGCGGGGACGGCGTGCTCCCCGAGATCACCGCCGACGATCTCGCCTTCCTCCAGTTCACGAGTGGATCGACCTCCGCGCCCAAGGGCGTGATGGTCACCCACAAGTCCCTGGTGGCGAACTGCTGGGCGATCGCGACGGAGGGGATGGGCCTCGAGCTCGGCAGCGACGTGGCGGTGAGCTGGCTGCCGCTCTACCACGACATGGGGCTCATCGGCTTCGTCATTACGCCGCTCATGAAGGGCACGGACGTCGTGTTCATCCCGACGCTCTCGTTCGTGAAGCGCCCCAACATCTGGCTCCAGACGCTGCACGAGTACAAGGGCACGCTCTCGTTCGGGCCGAACTTCGCGTTCGCGCTCGCGACGAAGCGCGCCTCCGAGAAGGAGCTCGCCACCTGGGACCTCTCCCGCGTGCGCCTCATCGGCTGCGGCGCCGAGCCCATCAACGCGAACGTGATGTTGGAGTTCGTCGAGCGCTTCGCCGGGTGCGGCCTGAAGCCGGGCGTCCCGATGCCGGCGTACGGCATGGCCGAGGCGACGCTCGCGATGTCCTTCGCGCCAGTCGGGTCCGAGCTTCCGGTGCTGCTCCTCGACGCCGAGACCTTCCGCGGCGAGGGCCGGGTGGCCGCCCCCGCGAGCGACGACGCGCTCGCGCTCTCCTTCGTCGGCTGCGGCAAGCCGTTCTCCAACCACCGCATCGGCGTCATCGATGCCGACGGCGTGCTCCTCGGCGAGGACCGGGAGGGCGAGCTCGTGTTCGCCGGCCCGTCGCTCACGGAGGGCTACTGGAAGAACGCCGACGCCACGGGCGAGGTGTTCCGGGCCATCCCGTCGGTGGACGCGGACGCCGCGCCGGACGACACCATCTGGCTCCGCACCGGAGATCTCGGCTTCGTCCACGACGGCAACGTGTTCATCACCGGCCGGAGCAAGGACCTCATCATCCTCAACGGCCGCAACCACCACCCGCAGACCATCGAGTGGTCCGTCGCCGAGATCGACGGCGTGCGGAAGGGCAACGTCGTGGCGTTCTCCCGCCCCGGCAAGGAGAGCGAGGAGCTCGTCGTCGTCGCCGAGACCCGGGCCGAGCCGCCGCCGGGCCTCGCCGAGGCGATCAAGTCCGCCGTGGCCGACCAGCTCTCCCTCCGGGTGTCGGACGTGGTGCTGCTCGGGGCCGGCCAGCTGCCGAAGACCTCGTCCGGCAAGCTCCAACGCCGGAAGACGCGCGAGCAGTACCTCGCGGGCGAGCTCGGCGGAGAGGGCGTACGGACGCTCGGCGCCACGGGCGAGAAGCTCACGGTGGCGCGTCACCTCGCCCGTTCCCTGCTCGGACGTGCTACCCACGCCGCGAGCAAGGTCTTCAATCGACCCTCCTGACCCCCTAGGAATCCAAACATGGAAGCGTTGGAACTCATCAAGGCCGCGATCACCGCGGTGGACACCAGCAAGGCCTCGAAGCTGGCCACCATCAAGCCCGAGACCGAGATCCGCGATCTCGGCCTCGACTCCGTCGCCACGATGGAGATGGTCGGATTCCTCGAAGAGAAGCTCGACGTCCAGTTCTCCGACGAGGTGATGGTCCGCATCAACACGTTCGGTGACCTCATGGCGTTGATCGAGAAGAATCGGGCGTAGGCCCGTCTGGAGCGCTGATGTCCCGCACGTCCGGTGGCCCGATCGCGATCGTCGGGATGGCATGCCGTTTTCCCGGCGCCCCCAACGTCTCCCGTTACTGGCGGCTGATCCGGGAGGGGCGCAACGCCTTCGGGCCGCCGCCCGCCGACCGGTGGAGCCACGCCGCCTTCTTCAGTGACGTGCAGCGCGCCACCGACCGCTACTACGCGCCCCACGGCGCGTTCGTGGACGACGTGCGCAGCTTCGCCGCGCTGGAGTACGGCATCCCGCCGCGCCGCGTCGAGGTGATGGACCCGCAGCAGCGCCTCACGCTCGAGGCCGCGTGGCACGCCCTCCAGGACGCCGGCTACGCGCCCGCCATCGACCGCGCGAGCGGGCCGGGCACGCTCGGCCGCGGCCTCGACCGCCGTCGCGTCGGCACGTTCCTCGGGCTCTCGTGCACCGAGTACCGCTCGCTGATGAGCACGCGCGTGGCCGCGGCGATGATGGCCTCGGGCGATCTCGGCCAGGGTGCCGCGAGCGCCGAGGAGGCCCGGTTGATGGCCTCGGCCGTCAACCGCGTGGTCCAGACCCGCGCGTTCACCGCGGCGGGCGCGCTCGGCAACATGTCGGCGGCGGTGGTGGCGCAGGAGCTCGATCTGGGCGGCCCCGCCTTCACCGTCGACGCGGCGTGCGCCTCCGCGCTCGTGGCGATCCACGACGCCGTGACCTACCTCCGCGACGGCCAGATCGACGCCGCGGTGGCCGGCGGCGTCTACCTCAACCTCTCGCCCGAGAACCTCATCGCGTTCTCGCGCATCGGCGCCATCAGCGCCAAGGGCGTGTGCCGCCCCTTCGACGCCGACGCCGACGGGTTCGTGCAGGGCGAGGGCGTGGGCATGGTGATGCTCAAGCGCCTGGAGGACGCCGTCCGCGACCACGATCGCGTGTACGCGGTCATCCGGGGCAGCGGCTGCAACAACGACGGCCGGGGCGACGGCCCGATGAGCCCCCGCGCCGAGGGCCAGGAGGCCGTCATCGCGCAGGCGTGGGCGGACGCCGGCGTGACCGCCGATCAGATCGGGTACGTCGAGGCGCACGGCACCGGCACCACCGTCGGGGACAAGACCGAGCTCGGCGCGCTGCGCACCATGATCGGTGACCGTCGCGACGGCGCGTCCGGCCGTGCCCCGGTGCCCCTCGGCTCGGCGAAGGGGAACATCGGCCACACGATGTCGGCCGCGGGGGTCGCCGGCCTGATCAAGGCCGTGCTCGCGATCCACCACAAGACCATCCCCCCGCTCGCGAACTGGTCGGCGCCCCACCCCCTCCACCAGCTCGACGACGGCACGTTCACCGTCCCGACCGTGGCCGCGCCGTGGCGGAGCGTGACCCCGCGCCGCGCCACCGTGTCGTCCTTCGGGTTCGGCGGCACCAACGGCCATGTCGTGCTCGAAGAGGCGCCGGCGCGCGGAAGCGGGCGCCCGGGGCGGATCTTCGTGGGCGCGCGGATCCCCGAGCCCCTGCACGCCCTCCCCGGCGTGCTCGTCGTGACCAGCGCGGACGACGGCGCGCTGCTCGCCCGGCACTGCGCCGAGCTGGCCGCCACCCTCGACGACGCCGGCGATCTCGCCGCGATCGCCCACACGCTGAACCTCGGCCGCAAGCGCCGCGCCGTGCGCGTCGCGATCGTTGCCCGCACCGTGACCGAGCTCGCCGAGCGCCTCCAGACGGCCGCGGACGCGCTCTCGAAGGACCCCTCGACCCGCGGCGCCCTCCACCGCGACATCGTCCTCGGGGATGCGGGTAAGCCCGTGCCGGTGGCCTTCCTCGCGCCCGGGCAGGGCATGCAGAAGGTCGGCATGCTGCGCGACTGGCTGCACCTCCCGCCGTTCGCCGAGGCGATGGCCGCCTGCGAGCGCGACGTCCTCGACCTCACCGCGCGTCCGCTCACTGAGTACATCTGGGCGCCCGACGCGACCGAGGAGGCCCTCACCGACACGCAGATCGCCCAGCCGGCGATGTTCGCGATCGGCGTCGCCGTGGCCGCCGTGCTCGCCCGCTACGGCATCACCCCCGCGATCGTGCTCGGCCACTCGCTCGGCGAGTTCACCGCCGCGGCGCTTGCCGGCGGGGCCCCCGCGCGGGAGGCCCTGCGCTTCGTCGCGAGCCGCGGCAAGGCCATGTCGGCCATGCCCGGGGACCACGGCGCCATGGCCGCGGTGATGGCCGAGGCCGACGCCGTCGCCCCGCACCTGCCGCCCACGGTGGTGATCGCCAACCGCAACCACCCACGCCAGAACGTGATCTCCGGGCCCACGGCCGAGGTGGAGCGCGCGCTGGTCGCGCTGGCCGCCGCCGGGCTCAAGGCGCGTCGCATCCCGGTCTCGCACGCGTTCCACTCGCCGATGCTCGAGTCCGTCCAGGACGATGTCGAACGCGGGCTCGCCGAGGTTGCGTTCACCGCGCCGACCGCCCCGATGGCGTCGTGCATCCACGCCACGCCCCCGACCTCCGCGGCGGAGGTGCGGGCCATCTTCGCGCGCCACGCCACCTCCCCGGTGGAGTACGTGCGCGGCCTGCAGCAGTGCTGGGACGCCGGCGCGCGCATCTTCGTGCAGCTCGGCAGCGGCGCCACCCTCACCGCGTTCGCGCGCGGGGTCGTGCCGGACGCCGAGATCCTCTCCGTCGCGAGCGAGAGCGACACGGACGGGCTCGGGCTCCTCCGTCTGCTCGCCCGCCTCGCCGCCGCGGGCCACCGCGTCGACCTCACCGGCTTCGGCGAGGGCCTCGCGTCGCTACCGCCGACGCCGTTCACCACCCAGCAGTACTGGGCGGTCCAGGACACCGGCCGCTCGAACGCCGACTTCGCGTACGGAACCTCCGGGATCTTGGGGCAGGGGGGCGAGCCCCCCCGCAACGCCCCCCCCGAGCGCTCGGAGCCCGTCTCCTTCGAGGGGGGCGGCGTCGACGGGGAGGACATCGAGGCCCGCGTGCTGCGCGTGGTGTCGAAGGTGTCGGCGTTCCCGCTCGATGCCCTGCGCGTGGAGCAGCGCCTGCTCGACGATCTCGGCTTCGACTCGCTCATGCTCGCGGAGCTCTCGACGAAGCTCGGTGAGGCCGTACCGGGCTTCACGGGCATCCCGCGGTCGCTGTTCGCGACCTCGCCGACGGTGGCGGACCTGGTGCGCCACGTCGAGGGCGCCGAGGCGAGCAGCGTCGCGCTCACGTTGCCCGACCGGGAGCTCGCGCTCTACCGGCCCGTGCTCCGCGCCGCGCCGCTCTCCGGCCACGCCCGCGCGACGAGCGGGCGCGTGCTCGTGAAGCCGAGCCTCGCCGCGCTCCGCGCGCTCACCCCGGGCGATGTCGCGGTGGTGATCCCGATGGCGGGCCTCCTTGCGGCGCCCCACGAACATGGCGTCCTGGGCTTCGTCCGCGCCCTCTCCCGCGAGTGGGCCGACCACAAGGTCGTGCTCGTGTACGGCACCGAAGCCGACGCCGTGGCGGAGCTCGCCGCGGCCGAACGCGACGCGGTGGTGCACTACGAGGGCGGTGCGCGCTTCGTCGTCGGGCTCGCCCCGCACGACGCCCCCGCGCCGATGAACGTCGCCGGGCAACGCATCCTCGTGAGCGGCGGCACCGGCTGGCTCGGCCAGGTGCTCGCGCGCGCGCTGATCGACGCGGGCGCGGAGGTCGTGCTCCTCGGCTCGCGGCAGGACCCGGGGGACGCCCTGGCGAACCTCGGCGCGTCCGCCCGCTACGTGCGCGCCGACCTCCGGGGCATCGTGCCCACCCTCGACGGCATCGACGGCATCGTGCACGCCGCGGGTGTGCTCGCGGACGGCCCCGTCGGCAAGGTCGACGGGACCGCCGCCTGGGACATCAAGGTCAACGGCCTCCTCCGCCTCGTGGACGCCTGCCCCGGTGTGCGGTGGGTGAGCGCGATCGGCAGCTACGCGGCGTTCTTCGGCAACGCGTTCCAGACCGAGTACGCCGCCGCCAACGACGGGCTCGTCGGGCTGCTCCCCGGGCTCGCGGCGCGCGACATCCACGCGCAGGTGCAGGTGTGGGGCCCGTGGGCCGACTCCACGATGGTCGGCACCGTGCCGCTCCCGATGCGCGTCGCCATGCGCGAGGACGGCGTCGTGTTCGTCGACACCGCGCAGGGCGCCCGCGCCTTCGTTCAGGCGCTCGGCATCCCCGGCGAGGTCGTGCTCGGCCTCGATCTCCCGGCGGTGCGGCGCTCGCTCGAAGTGACCGAGGCCCTCTCTCCCGAGATGCCCTGGCTGCGCGACCACGCGCTCATGGGCCGCCCGACCGTGCCGATGGCGATGGTGCTCGAATGGGCCATCCGGCTCGGCGCGGCGGTGGGCGCCGGCCCGACGGTACACGACCTCACCCTGTTCGACGGTGTCGTGGTCGAGAAGCCGCTGGTCGCGCGGCTCCGCCTCGACGGCGAGCGGTTCCGGGTGCTGGTCGGATCCAAGCTGGCTTGGGAGGGCCGCGTCGGTAGCGCCGTGGCCGCGGAGGTTGGGAAGGGCCTCGAAATCGAACCGTCGATGGTGCCCGACCTGCCGACCGGCGGCGCCGCCGCCAAGACCGCGCTGGCCGACTTCTACAGCAACCACACGTTCCACGGGCCGCTGCTCCAGGGCATCGTGTCGGTGGGGGTCCTCGGCGATCAGCACGTCACCGGCAAGGTTCGCGTCGGCTCGTCCGTGGCGTGGGGCCAGGACGGTTGGACCTTCTCGCCGCTCGCCATCGACTCCGCGCTCCAGCTCTGCGGCCTCTGGGCGTTCGAGAAGCGGCAGCGCGCCGGCTTCCCGGTCAAGGTGCGCGCGTGGACCCAACGTCACGTGACGGCGGACGAGGTGCTCGACGTGGCCGTCACGTTCGAGGCCAACACCGGCGACCGGTTCACGGGCACCGTCGTGTTGCGTCGCGCGAACGGCGAGGTCGTGGCCGTCGGCGAGGGCGTCGAGGGCGAGCTGCGCGCGCTCCCCGGTGAGTTGGCCGTGTCACCCGAGTTCACCGACTTCGCGCGGTTCCCCGCGTGGATCGACCTCGACCAGCGCCTCCAGGCGGCGTTGATGCTCGGCATCGACAACCCGTACTTCAAGGTGCTCGAGGGCACCGCGCGGGACGTGGTGGAGATCGCCGGCAAGGAGCGCGTCCACTTCTCCGGGTACAACTACCTCGGGTTCTCGGGGCACCCCTACGTCGAGCAGCGGGTCACCGAGGCCGTGCGCAAGTACGGCACCAGCGTGAGCGCGAGCCGCGTGGCGTCGGGCGAGCGCCCCATCCACCTCGAGTTGGAGCAGCGCATCGCCGCGGCCCTCGGCGTCGAGGAGAGCGTGGTGTTCACCGCGGGCCATGCCACCAACGTCACGACGGTCGGTCACCTGTTCGGGCCGAAGGACCTCATCCTCCACGACGAGCTCATCCACGACTCGGTGTTCCAGGGCATGAAGCTCTCGGGCGCCACGCGGCGGCCTTTCCCCCACGGGGACACCGCGGCGTTGGCCCGCTTGTTGGAGCAGCTCCGGCCCAACTTCGAGAAGGCGCTGATCGTGGTCGAGGGTGTGTACTCCATGGATGGGGACATCTGCGATCTCCCCGCCTACGTGGCGTTGAAGAAGCGCCACAAGTGTTTCCTCATGGTCGACGAGGCCCACTCCTTCGGCGTCGTCGGGGAGCGCGGCTACGGCGTCTCCGAGCACTTCGGCGTGCCCGGCACCGACATCGACATCTGGATGGGGACCCTCTCCAAGTCCCTGTCGAGCTGCGGTGGCTATATTGCTGGCAGCCGCGTGCTCGTGCAGCTCCTGAAGTACACCGCCCCCGGCTTCATCTACTCGGCGGGCCTCTCCCCCGCGAACACGATGGCCGCCATCGCCTCGCTCGAGCTCATGGAGCGCGAGCCGGAGAACGTGAAGAAGCTGCAGGCCAACGCCCGCTTCTTCTATGCCGAGTGTCAGAAGCACAACCTGGACACCGGACCCTCCGCCGGCGAGAGCGGCGTGTGCCCGGTCATCGTGGGGAACAGCTTCCACGCGCTTCTCTTGTCGGACGCGCTGATGAAGCGCGGCGTCAACGTCCAGCCAATCCTGTACCCGGCGGTGGCGGACAACGCCTCGCGCCTGCGCTTCTTCCTCTCCTCCCTGCACTCCGAGGCCCAGCTGGCCTGGACCGCCGGGGTGGTCGCCGAGGAGTTGGGGCGGATCCGGGCGGAGAACGGCGGATAGACGGCGGGGGCGGGACGCCGCCCCACCACCCTCCCCACGGCCGGGCTCGTGCCTATGTTCGTGCCTGGGTGGGAGCAAGACAATGCGTGACATGGGGCTTTGGATCGTGCTTTTGGCGGGGTGTGTCGGCGGTCCGGGCGGAGAGGGCCTCTTCGGCGGCGGTGGCGGCGGCGGGCCGGATGACGACGACTCCGGCAGCCCTCCCGACAGCGATGTCCCCGTGGAGCCCGTCGTCGTCACCGTGTCCGCGGACGGATCGGCCGACCACGTGACGATCCAAGAGGCGGTCGACGCCGCGCCGGACGACGCGATCATCGAGATCCGGGGCGATGCGTACGCCGAGACCGTGGTGATCGACGGGCGCACGCTGACCCTGCACGCCGTCGACGGTGCCGTCCTCGACGCCGGGGGGGACGCGCGCGGGCTCGAGGTGGTCTCGACGAGCACGCGATCGGTGGTGACGGTGGAGGGGCTGACCATCGTGCGCGGGCAGGCCGACTACGGCGGCGGCATGTGGTGCCAGGACGCGACCCTGTCCCTCGTGGACGTGCGCATCACCGACGGGCGGGCCTCACACGGGGCTGGCATCGCGTCGAGCAACTGCACGTTGTCGATGCTCCGCGTCGAGCTGGTCGACAATGTCAGCGGCGGTGACGGCGGCGGCGGGTACTTCGAGGGGGGCAGCCTCGACGTGGACGAGAGCCGGTTTGCGTCCAACGACGGCGCGGACGGGGGTGGTTTCTATGTCACCGGCGCCTCGGGTGTCACCCGGAACTCGGTGTTCGAGAACAACTTCGGCCACGTCGGCGGCGGCGTGTGGTTCGACGGGAACTACACGTTCACCGGCAACACCGTGTTCGGCAACGACGCGCGTTGGACCGGCGGCGGTTTCGCCGGCTATCTCCACTCGGGCGAGATCAGCGACAACGAGGTCTACGAGAACACCTGCGGAACGGACGGCGCCGGCGGGTTCACCGAGGCGAGCACGGGGGCCGTCCTCCGCAACCACATCCACGACAACGTCGCGGTCGACGACGCGGGCGGTCTCCGCATGTTGTACGGCGGCGCGCTCGTGGAGGACAACGTCTTCCAATCGAACGTGGCCTCGGGCGGGGACGGCGGGGCCATGAAGGTCTCACACAACGCCTGCGAGCTCCGGAACAACATCTACGAGGACAACCAGGCCGACGGCTGGGGCGGCGCGCTCGAGATCGACGACGACGTCAGCTATTCCACGGGCAACGTGTTCCGCCGGAACCAGGCCGGTAGCAAGGGCGGCGGCGTGCACATGAACATGCCGTACTGGAACCTGGAGCTGCACGACTCCGTGTTCGAGGACAACGTGTCCGGGGACTGCGGCGGCGGCATCGCCTTCGATGGCAAGTTGTTCCACCTCGAGACCTCCCGTCTCGTGATGACCGGCAACCAGGCGCCCCGCGGCGGCGGCGTTTGCGCCCAGATGGGCACCCTGACGTTGGAGAACGGCATCTTCGCCGGAAACGTGGCGGACGGCGCGGGCGGCGGCCTGTACCTCGACCTGTCCGAGGTGAGCATCACCAACGTCGTGCTCCACGCCAACCACGCCGGCGAGGGCGCGGCCATGGCGCTGCGCGGCACGGGTTCCGCGCACGTGTCCGACAGCATCCTGTCCGCCAACCTCGGCAGCGCCGTGGCCAGCTCGGTCTCCACGGACTGGCGCTACTCGGACGCCTGGGCCAACGACGGCGCGGACTTCATCGGCATGAGCGATCCAACCGGGCGGAACGGCAACTTCGTCGAGGACCCCCTGTTCGTCGACGCCGACGCCGGCGACTTCCACCTCCAGTCCTCGAGCCCGGCGATCAACGCGGGGGATCCGGATCGGGTGGATGCGGATGGGTCGCGGGGGGATGTTGGGGCTTATGGGGGGCCTGAGGGGTCAGGCTGGTGAAACGGCACCTCCGCATCCTTGATGCGGTAGTCCACGTGGGCGCCGCCCTCTGACAGGGTGATCCTCTCGATGATCCGGTCGAGGGCGGCCCGGCGATCGTCGAGAGGGCGGTTGCCCCACGCGGTCAGGATCTCGCCGCGGAACGTGTCGGCGTCGATGGGCCGGGGGCGTCGGCTGGCGTTGGGGGAGCGAAGCGAGGCGCAGCTTCGCCGCGTCGCGGCGGTCGATGAGCCGCGCGTTCAGGGCCTTGGTGTCCTCCGTGGCGAGCACGCCATCGACGACCTGGAGCCCGACCTTGCGGATACGCTGGTCCAGCTGGTCAATGTCGGAGGAGAGGCGGGCGCGCTCGACCTGGACCTCGTCGGGCTGGTCGGACAGGGCGGCCGCCCAGCGGGACACGAGGTCGCGGACGTTGTCGGGCGCGAGCACGTCGTCGTGGATGTAGCCGAGCACGGAGTCGTCGAGCTTCTCCAACCGGACGTTCAGCCCGGAGCAATGGGCCTTGTTCTCCTGACGGGAGGCGCAGACGTAGTAGTGGAAGATGCCCCCGCTGGCGCGACCTCCAGCCGTGATCTGGACGCGGCCGCCACACGAGCCGCACCGGAGCCACGGGGTGAGCACGTCGCGCTCGGACCGGGACCCCGCCACCCGCCACCCGCCGCGCCTGACGGCCGGGCGAGGCGGGGAGAGAGGGTGAGGATGATCCCAATGTCTAACCCTGGTCTTGCTCACGGCGGTGAGTGGCCGCAATTCGCTCGAGGTTCAGACCCTCGACGAGCCGGTTGAGCGATCGCCAGAGCACGTAGGCTTGCGGCAGCTTGTGCGGCCGGGACAGGAAGTGCCGGGCCAGCTGGTGAAACGCCGGGGGACGACGCTGGGCGATCAGGTGGTCGTAGTAGGCGTGACACCCCGTGAAGCCGGAGCTGATCCGACCGATTTCGTCGGGCGTGTAGCGGTCGAGCGGCGTCTCGGTGCCAGAGGCCAGCGCCTCAGCGAGCAGCTCGCCCGCCAGCCGTCCTGACGACATCGCCACGGGAATCCCCGCGAAGATGATCGGGGTGTTCAACCCGGCCGCGTCGCCCACCAGCAGCAGACGGCCGTCACGAATGCGCGAGAGATGCCGATACGGAATCCCTGCGCCGTGCACTTGATGGACAGGCGCGCTGCCAATGAGCGCCTGGTAGCGCGGCAGCGCGAGCAGCCGGTCCAGCACCGCCCGCGGCTTGCTCACCCCCACACCGGCAATGCCGACGACCAGCGTCTCCGGGTCCTTGGGAAACACGTAGGCGTAGCCGGTGTCGAGGATGGCGGGCTCGACGAAGAAGTCGAGCGAGTTGGTACCGTGCGGAACGCGATACCAATACTCGACGGCCACCGCGAGCATCTCCTTGCGCAACTGCTCGGGGAAGAGCCGTTTCCGGATCGTGGACATGCAGCCGTCCGCCGCCACGAGGTACTTCGCATCGCAGGTGCCGGCGGACGTTTGCGCGCGGAAGCCCGACGTCGTCCGCTCGACGCCGACGACGGGCGTGTCGAACAGCACCTCGGCACCCTCGCTCCGGGCTCTGTCCGCCAGATGCTCGTCGAAGACATTGCGGTGGACGTCACGATAGCGGACCGTCGTGCGCACTTCGTGACCCGCGCGATCGACGACCCGGACGCACGGCGTGGCGAACCCGAGCGACAGCGGCAGATCGAATTTTCGAAACGTCTTCTCCGGGATGCCGCCGCCACACGGCTTGTGCCAGCCCGCCCGCTTCCTGTCGAGCACGACCACCGACGCACCACTGCGCGCCAGCGTCTCCGCGCAAGTGGTGCCTGCCGGACCCGCGCCGACGATGAGTACGTCACAGTGTGTTTTCATGCGCGCGCGATCAGCGTCTGCGCGCCCATGCTCACCCACCGCTGAAACACGGTCAGCGGAAGCGACAGCGCCTTGCCGAGCACGAAGCTGAAGAACCGGCCGGAGAGGTCGCCGCGCACGCCGAGCCCGTTGAGCTCCTGACGGCCAAGCCACCACGAGATGTACGGGTCGAGCGTGCCGTAGCGGAGCTGCTGCTCGACACGCCAGCCCGCCTTCTCCACCAGGTGGCGCAGCGTCGCCGGGGTGAACGCCACCGTATGGCGCGGCGTATGAAAACCTGCCCATTGCGCGCCGTGCCATATCCTCCAGAGCGAGTCGTAGTTCGGGACTTCGATCACCAGCACGGCGTCCGGAGCCGCCAGCGCGCGCAACCGGCGCAGCGTCGCCAGCGGCTGGTAATCGTGCTCCAGCGCGTGCCACAGCGTCATCGCGTCGAACCCGGGTGTGAGCGGCGCGTTTTCCAATGTTCCCTCGTGAAGCTCGAGCCCGCTCCAGCGTGCAGGGTCGCCGCGCCATGCCTCGTCAACGAAATCGATGCCCACGGCGTGGGCGCCGGTGGCGTCGCGCAACGCGCGAAGAAAGGTCGGACGTCCGCAGCCGACGTCGAGCACCCGCGAGACTGACGTGAGTCGCTTGGTGGCGAGCACACGTTTGACCCGGGCGCGATCCGTCCGCCCCAACGCCCGCTCGACGATAGGCGCGTAACGGCCCCAGGCCGCCGCGCCGCGGTGCGGCAGATAGGTGGCGTCATAGTAGACGCCTACGCGCTCGGCGCGGACGCGCGGGTGGAGCCGCACAAGCGCACAGGCGCGGCACCGGACAAAGCGGAACACGTCCCGCGTGGTGTGCTGTTGTACCGGACTGATCGCCACGGTCTCGTCATCGCTGGCGCCGCAGAGGAGGCAGGCCGCGGCTTCCAGCTCCAGTGCATCCGTCATGCAGATTCACCCATCGAGACCGCACTCCGCACAGCGTCGACCAGCTGCGCCGGCGAGTCGATGAGCGTCGTCGGGCCGGCGGCGGCAAGGACCGCGGCCGTGTTCGCTCCCCAACTGACGGCAATGACTGGCATCCGGACCGCGCGCGCCGCTTCGACGTCGCGGATCTCGTCGCAGACATAGACAAACCGGCCCACCTGGTGCTGCCAGTTGTCCATCAGATCACGCAGTTGCTCGCGCTTACGCCACAGGCCGGTGCCCAACCCGCAGTGCGTGTTGATCTCGTCGAAAAAGTCGATGTCATGCGCACGCACGAATGCCCGCACGTTCTTCTGCTGGTTCGACGAGACGATGGCGAGGCGATAGCCGCTCTGGCGCAACACCCGCAGCTGCGCAGCCACGCCGGCGACCGGCGCGAGGCTGTCCTTCCGCTCGTAGAGAAAGCGGCGGGTATGGCGGCCGAGTCTGGCCAGCTGCCAACCGCTCAACCCCAGGTCCTTCTGGATCTGCCGGACGGTCATGGTCCGCATCTCGCGGTACCGCTCCTGCGTGATGCGCGAAAATCCCATGGCCGGCGCCGCGTCGTTCACGGCGTCCAGGATGGCGGGCATGCTGTCGCAGAGCGTCCCGTCGATGTCGAAGACGATCATGGCGGGAAGCCCCGCCCGCGTGGTGTCCGGCGTGGGCACGTCGGCGCCGATGAGCCAGCGGGCGGCCGGCGGAAACTGCCACGGGAGGAACACCCAGACGACCATTGCCAGCCAGGTCCACGCCACCATGACGGGATAGCGCGGCATGCACCAGATGGAGACCGGTACCATCAGCGCCGCGAAGACGAGCAGCTTGGCCCCGGTGTGGCGGCTGCCGCGGGTCCCCTCGACACCGAACTTCACCTGCTGCACCGACGCCATGTAGACCGTGGCGAGCACCATGAGCCCCGGCTCATACAAGGCCCCCTTCCCCGCCACCACGAATCCCAGCGAGACGCGCAGCGCGCTGGTCACGGCAATGAGGTTCCGAAACCCATGCCGCTTCACGAATAGCGTGTACACCACGTTGACCGCGATGAACCCCAGATACAGCGCGCGCTGCGCGGGCTCGGCTGCTGCGAAGGCGATGGTCCAGAGGACGCCGACCAGCACCAGCGCCTGCCACGCCCGAATCCTGCCGGAGGGCACTGGGCGGCTGCGCTTGACGGGATGCAGCCGATCGACATCCGCCTCGAGCACCTCGTTGAGGATGTAGATTCCGCCGTAGAGGCACAGACCAAACCAGAGGAACTCGAACGCCAGCGCCTCGATCGGCGGCGCGCTGTCACTGACGGCCAGCGCGCCCAAGACGACGACGAGAAAGTTGGGAAGGTTGCGCGGGCGGAACAGGCGAAGCCAGTCGCCCATCGTCGCGCGTCCGCTAACCATGGATGGTCCCAGGCATGCGCTCCAGGAGCCGCCGGTAGGTTTCACCCAGGTCTGCTTCGATGCGCTCGCGCGCGATGAGCTCCAGCGGCGCCGCGCCGGCGTGGCGCTCGGCGCGCACGGCGGGCAGCTCCATCTCGGGAAGGTGCAGCGCGGCGAGCAGCCGGCGCAGCACGCCGGGTGTGTCGCGCTGGAGGTCGTCGAAGCGGACCATCACGACGCGGCCGGTGTGCGCGGGGTCCTCGATCAGGTGAAGCATCGCCGCATACTGGCGCGTGGACGCCGCCTGGTAGAAGCCCTCCGCCCAGGCCACCAGCCGCGGGTCATCGACGGCGCACCGCAGCTGCGCCTGACTCATGGCTCCCTGTGAACAGATGGCCGCCGCGGGCTCACGCACGCAGAGCACCACCCGCGCCGCGGGAAACTGCCGCAGCAGCGCCTCCACGTGCATGGTGAAGAGCAGCGGACGCGCAACGTAGGTCGTCGTGGGATCCTTCTCGTCGTGAAGGACGCGCCGCAGGCAGCGTGCCACGAAGCGCAGGTCGTCGTCGGTGATGTCCACGGCGTCAGGCATCAGGCCGGGCTCCGCCAGCAACAGCGACGGAAACATCAGCAGGAACGCCTCGGAGCGCAGGCGGTGCAGGAGCCACAAGTGCTCCTCGAGCTCCTCGTCCAGACCCACCGGGTGGTTCGCGCTGTCATAACGGGCGGCGGCATTGCGATTGAGCGAGTGAGAGACCCAGCGCGCCGGCCGCGTCCGGAACAGTCGCTTCAGGTAGAGCGACGGGAACAACGCGTCATACAGGGTGCCGCACCGCAGGCTGGGGTGCGGCCGCAGCGCCTTGTGGAGGTTGGTGGTTCCGCTGCGATGGTGGCCCAGGATGAAGATGACACGGTCCAGCGGCTGCGTCGTCAGCCCTGGCACGAGGCGGTCTTCCAGCCACATCAGCGCGGCGTTCAGCGCCGCGACGCCGCACACGGCGATCAGGAGCAGCACGCCGCCGGCGTCGCGTTGCCCGGCCAGCAACCGGAAGCTGCAAAGCGCGCGGCCCACCGCACTGCGTCCGAGCGTCGCCGGTGCGCTCACGCCAGCGCGGCCGTCTGACGCAGGGCGGAGGTGATCTCGAACAGAGCGGCGCCGCGCAGGCCAAGGGTATGGGCCAGCTGCTCGCACGCGTCCAACGCGGCACTCAGCTGAACGCGGGCCTGCGTCTCACCAAACTGCAGCGCGTAGTTCACGCCGCGCCCCAATTGCCTGTCCTCTTCGAGGTCGTCCAGGTCGTCGGCAATCTGGTAGGCAAGTCCGAAGTTGCGCGACAGCTCGGCCACCGAGGGGAGCTGGTCGCGGTTCCCACCGCCAAAGAGCCAACCGAGCACGAACGAGACCTCGAACAGCGTGGTGGTCTTCAGGTGAATCAGCCTGGCGAGCGCGTCCTCCAGCACCGCCGGCGGATGCAGGTCCAGGTACTGTCCACCGGTCGTTCCGTGGATGCCGGTATTGCGCGTGGCGTTCGCGATGGCCAGCACGCACACGTGATCCCATTCGCCCGCGGGCTCAAGTTGCTTCAACTCCAGCGCATTCTCGGCGATGTACCCGTAACCAGCCGCGATGAGCGCGTAGGTGGCCAGCAGTGCCACATCCTCACCGTACTTGCGGTGCAGCGTGAGTGCGTCACGCCGCAACTCCGCGTTGTCCATGCTGGGCAGATCGTCGGCAATGAGGGACGCGGTGTGGAGGAACTCGGTTGCCAGCGCGGCCTTGATGACGCTGTGGCGGGCGCCCAGCGCATCCGCCACCATCAGGACAACGGCAGGACGAAGACGCTTGCCGCCGACGAGCAGCGAGTACTCACACGCCGCGCGGAGAGGCGATTCCTCACCAAGCTGCAGCACCGCTTCACCCAGCGCGTGCTCGATCTGAAGTTGGTATCGCTGCAAGGGGTGGAGCAGGTGGCTCATACGCTCCATCGCCGTGAGCGAGCCCCCGCGTCGGCCGCCGCCGTGGGCACGTTCCCTTTGTGATCGAAACCGAACGACATCGACAGAAAGCTCTCCGGCGCGGTCACCACGTGTGGGCCCTAAGGGGTCGGGGTGTAGAATTCCGTGGTGCGGGAGCTGCACCTGCGGAGTGCTGTCGCACGCATCCCGCCCGGCGTCAAGCGGGCACCGCCGTCGTGCTGTGCTCCGCGTCGTGGTGCCGCTCGTTCCTTGCGATCAACGGGAACAAGCCGGGGTTCGGAAAAGTACGCTCGCCACGCTGCTGGCCGTCATCACCGAGGGCGCGACAAGGCCGGGTGCAGGGCGTCAATCCTCTCGGGACGTCGCCATCGGGACGCGCGCGTCGCGTCGGTCCCCGGGATGGACGGCGAAGATGGCTGACCGTTTGACGAGCCCGCTCCCGACTACCTACCCCTCCCTCCTCGAGGACCTGAAGGCGCGCATCGTCACCGCCCGCCTCGAGGCGGTGGCCGCGGCGCGGTGAGGTCGGCGTCCGCCTCGGCGGCGGTGCTCACCGTCGGGAGGCCGAGGAACACGTAGACGGCGCCTGCCTGCATCCCGCCGTCGCGTTTATCGTGGGCGCCCACGACGAAGTCGCCTTAGCCGTCTCCGTTCGTGTCGCCGAGGGCGTCGGCGTCGCAACCGAAGTGGCTCTCGGCGTTCTCCCCCACGATGATCGCGTCGGCGTCCGACGTGGCGAGCGCGGCGGGGCCGCCCCCGAGGAACACGTAGGCCGCGCCGTACTCCTCGGCGCCGAGGTGCGCCGTCGCGACCCAGTCGCCGAGGCCCTCCCCGTCGATGTCGCCGAGTCCGTCGATCGCCGTGCCGAACGCGTCATGGGGCTCCTCCGACGTCACGAGGACATCGGCGTCCGTGAGCGGCAGGGTCCCGGCGAAGGAGGCGCCAAGGAACACGCCGACGCGCCCCGGCGCGCTCACGAGCGCGTCGGCGGCCCCGTCTCCGTCGATGTCACCCGCCGCGGCAACGTCACGGCCGCACTGCGCGAGCGCGTCCGAGCAGGTCACGGTCGCGTAGGCGGTGTCGACCGTGGTGTTCGAGAGATCGCCACGGAACAGGTATGCGACGCCGACGTAGGTGGACGTGCCGTCGGGGCGTTTCGAGGCTCCCACGAGCACGTCGTCCTTGCCGTCGAAGTTGGTGTCCCCGATGATCGCCACGGCGCCCCCGAACCCGCCCGCGGTCACGTCGCCGATGATCGTGGCATCGGCGGTCGCGACGGTCTCGGCCCCGATCGGCCCGTGGAACACGTACAGTGCGCCGGGCGGCGACGTGAACGACGAGCCCACCTGGTGCGCCCCGACGAGGAGGTCGTCGCGCCCGTCGCCGTCGATGTCGCCCGCGAGGGACACCGCGCTGCCCAGCCAGGTGTTGATGTCGACCGGTGAGCGTGAGGCTCGCGTCGGCGGTGGTGTTGGTCCCGGACCACCCGCACCCGGGCGCGTCGCCGCTGCAATCGTTGTCGAGGCCGTCCCCACACACCTCGGTCGCGTCCGGGTTGACGGACGGATCCGCATCTTCACAGTCGCCGGCGCACGACAGGAGCCCGTCCCCGTCGGCGTCCAAGCCCTCGTCCACGGAGCCGTCACAATCGTTGTTGCGCTCGTCACAACGAGGCTCGCGTTGCGCGCCCGTCGCGGACAGGGCGTCGGGTTCCGAAACCGACGTCGCGCCCCGGCGGCGGGAGAGGCCGACTGCGGCCGCGACCTCGGCCACCGTGCGGAAGCGCCCGGCGCGAAGGTGCGCCTGGGCCGCCTGGAGGCGCGCCTCCAGGTGCGAGCGCGTAGCGGGGCAGGGGGGCGGAGCCGCGCCCAGCGCCCGCGCGCCTGGCTGACAAGGGGCCGTGATTCCGGACCGGGAACCCGACCCGGAGGACGCGATCTGACGCCTTCAGGCTCGGCTTCGGGGCGCACGAACGTCCGTGGAGTCGATCGCCTGGACCCATTGTCCCCATGACCCCGAGGCGGGCCGTCGGGGTCGGGTGGTGAAACGGCACCACCGCATCCTTGATGCGGTAGTCGACGTGGCGAGCACGTCGTCGTGGCTGCAGCCGAGTACGGAGTCGTCGAGCTTCCCGTAGTCAAGGGGTTGAACCTCGGGCGCTCGGAACTAAGGCTTGGATGCGCACGGCACCCCAACGGCAAGGAAGCGCTCGCCGTGGACCTGTGGGCATGCGCCCGGTGGACGTGTTGTTGGGGCTGCTCGCGCCGCTGCTCTACCACATCGGCGAGGACTGGAAGCGCGGGGTGATCACCGTCGCAGAGGAGCACCGCTTCACTTCCTTCTGCGCGCAGGCGTTCACGCTGCTCGAGGCCCGGGTGCGAAGCGAGGAGCGCCCCGCGCCGTCAGCCTCCGCTCTGCTCCTCAACGCGCCCGGCAACTTCCATACGCTGGCCTTGCGCACACTCGCGTCATGGCTCCTCGGTCAGGGTGTCGAGGTCCGCATCCTCGATCCCCCACCTACGCCGAACGTTGTCGTCGCCGCGATTCGGGAGGGGCGCCCCGGTCTCGTGCTCGTGTCGATGGCGCTCGCCGAGCAGCGTCCCTCCGTGGAGGAGATCGTGGCGGCCGTCCGCGAGCTCTCTCCCGAGCTGCGCCCGAGGATCCTGATCTGCGGCTACGCTGTCAAGCTGGGCCTCGTCGATGCCATCCCCGGCGCCGAGTTGGTCGCCGACATCCACACCCTCGCGCCTTCAGCCTCGGCTTCGTGGAAGCCGGACGTCGGGTGAGGCGACCACCACGTCCCATTGTCCCCGAGCACCCGACGGAGGACGACTCCGCCCGTCGGGCCAGGTGACTTGACGGCCTGATGACCATGGCTATATGACCATGGTGAGGTGCATCATGGAGATCCCCGCCGGCGAGTTCAAGGCACGCTGCCTTCAGTTGATGGACGAGGTCGAGGAGACCGGTCGTGAGGTGGTCATCACCAAGCGCGGTCGACCGGTCGCGAAGCTCGTACCCATCGCCGAGGCCGGCGCGCGAGACGTGTTCGGCTGCATGCGGGGGACCGTCACGGTGGTCGGGGACATCGTCGCGCCCCTGGAGGAGCAGTGGGAAGCGGATCAGTAGACCTCCATGTGCTCGACACGCACGTCTGGATCTGGCTGGTGAACGGTGGTCCGGAGCGCCTCCTCGAGGGCGCTCTCGACGGCATTCGCCGTGCTTCCGCCGAGTCGGCGCTCGCCATCTCCGCCATATCGGTCTGGGAGGTGGCCATGCTGGAATCCAAGGGGCGCATGCAGCTCCAGATGGACTGTCTCGAGTGGGTGGCCGAGTCCACCAGGCGCGCGGGCCTCCGCATCCTTCCGCTCTCCCCCGAGATCGCCGTCGCCAGCACTCGTCTCCCGGGCGACCTTCACGGTGATCCCTCGGATCGAATCATCGCAGCGACCGCGCGTCACGAGAGTGCCATTCTCGTCACTCGGGATCGCGCACTTCTCGGCTATGCGGCGCGAGGCTACCTGCGCGCGATCGAGGCATGAACCCGCAACCGACCCACCCCCGGATTGTCAAGCCTGACCCCTTTGGCGGGCCTTCGGGTGCTTGGTAGCACTGTGTACCCAGGTGCTCGACGTGGCATCCTCGACTACCCTTGGGAGGTTGCCCCTGTCACCAGGACCGAAAGAACCCATTGCCCGGGAGCACGTCCGGCAGCAGGCCCGCGAGCCATGCCAGCCCGGAGTCCGACAGGCCGCCGAGGGTCACGCGGCGCAAGGGCGCCGTCGCCTCCGCGAGGACGTCGACGTCCTCGCCCACGTCGCCGCCCAGGTGAACGTCCGCCAGGCTCCGAAGGTGCCGCCCGCGCGCGATCGCCGCGAGGGTCCGCGGCCCGGCGCCGGTCCCGGTCGCGAGCAGCGTGCGCAGGCGCACGAGGCTCGGGTTCGAGACGATCGCCGCGAGCGAGGCGTCGTCGAGGGTGCGGTTGTGGGACAGCTCCAGCCGCTGCAGTCCGGACAGATCCATGCGCGCGAGCGCCGACGCGACACCCGGGCCGAGATCGTTGTGCATCATCGCGAGCGACCGCAGGTGACGGGCGTCCCACGCGAGCAGGTCGTCGGCGATCGCGTCCCCGGCGTGCTGCTGGAAGGCGTCGACATCCTGCAGGCCGCTCGCCCACGGCGCCCGGATCAGCGCCCGCACGCCCTCGGTACCGAGCGTCGCCTGGTTGAGGCAGAACCGACGCAGGCCCACCCACGGCGACCGCGCGAGCGCCTCGATCGCGTCAGGGAAGATGTCGACGTGGAACAGGTCGAGGCCGCTCGCGATCGCGATCGACGGCTCCGCCGCCCAGGCGATGAGCCCCTCGTTCACGCGCTCGGCCCGCGACAGGTCGAGGTCGATGGACCGCCAACCGACCGCGGGAGCCTCTCCGCGGAGCTCGGCGACGAGTTCGGGCAGGTCGATACGGCAGGCCTGGAGGCCCAGGGTCCGGAGGCGCGGCGGGAACGCGCGGAGCAGCCGTGCCGCCCCGCGGGCGCCGAGCGGGTTGCTCGTGAGCTCGAGCGTCTCCAGCGCGTCGAGGCCCGGCAGGAACAGGGCGCGGGCGTGCGCCAGTCCACACCGCGCGAGCGACAGGCGACGCGCCTCGCGGAGCGCGCCCGACCCCACCAGCGCGACCAGGGTCCCGGTCGAGACCTCGCTGCCCGACACGTCGACGTCGGGCACCCCGGCGAACGCGCGTGCGAGCCTGGGGACGTCGTCGCTCCCAATCGGCGACTCCTCCAGGCAGATCCTCCGCGCGAGCCGGTGGCAGTCACGGAAACGGCCTTCCAGCCGCGCCGCCCACCACGTGCGCGGGAATGGTCGCGCGTGGTCCGGCCACGATGCCAGGGCTGCGTCGATCGCGGGGACGGCGTCGTCCCGTCGCTCCGCGAGCCCGAACAGGACATGCCAGACGGAGTCCAGGGGGCCGAGCCCTGCGAATGCGCCGACGACGTTGGTCAGGTCCGCGGCGGGCAACGTCGTGAGGCGCTCCGCGACATTCTCCCCGGCGATCAAGGAAGCGAGCATCGAAGTCCCGAGGTCCCCCCGGCGGGTCGCCTCCGGTACGATCCGGGCGGCGAGCGCGGCAGGGACCGTCGGGTTTGCCGCACCACGAAGGCGGCGGACGGCGAGGGTGTATGCGTCGGGGTCGAGCATGGTCACGTCGCGGCCTTCGTCGAGGGGCAAAGGGTACCCGATAGTACGACAGGATCCCGGGTCACACGGGGCACCCCGCGGGCTACCGCAGGTAGAACTCGAACGTTCCGAGCTGGCTCGGTGTAGAGCTGCAAGTGTTGAACGACGAGCCCCCCGTCCCGCTGATCTCGTTGGACGCCGTCCAGCCCGCGAACAGCCGCACGCTCGTGTAGGTCAGGGTCTGCTGGTGCGACATGACCAGCATCTTCGGGTTGGAGTAGTAGTCCGGGGAGCTGGGGTACACGACGATGCCGTAGCCGTTGCCGAACGACCCGCCGCAGCCGCTGTTGTAGCTGTTGTTCCCGGTGATCATCAGCTTGTCGCCGTTGTCCAGCGTGACGAGCGAAAGGTGGTTGTCCTCGTGGTATTGACTGAAGGGGGTGACCGTCGACGTGAGCTGCGTACGGCTCCAGGTCGTCGGCCGCACCCCGTTGTGATCGTAGAGGACCGTGCCGGAGGTGTCGGTCAGGACGACGCGGACCTCGTCTTCGGTCCAATCGCCCGTCCAATCGACGCAGTCGTCGAACCAGGTGTTTCCGATCAGGTCCTCGGCGGTGGTGTTGGTCAAGGCGAAGCAGCGGGACCAGCCGCCGTTCTCCATGTCGCACTCGACCTCGAACGCGTCGGACGTGTCCCCGTCGAAGTCGGGATCGATCCAGTAGGTGCCGTCCCCGCTGTCCGGGAAGGTCACGAGCAGGTCCTCGCAGGAAGCCCCGGCGCGCGCCTGGGTCGAGCCGTCGGAGCAGTCCTCCGCGCAGTCCGGGTTCGTGTCGTCCTCGTCGATCCCGCCGTAGCCAATCGCGTCGTCACCGTCGCCATCCTGGTCGTAGTCGGACGCGCCGTCGCAGTCCTGATCCTGCCCGTCGTACCAGGTTTCGGAGGCACCCGGGTGGGCCTCGGCGTCGCGATCGTCGCAGTCGGTGGCGTCCGCGAGGTAGCCCGAGCCGGCCTCGCAGGTCTGCGCTGAGGTGCCGGCGTCGCCGTAGCCGTCCGTGTCGGCGTCGGCGTACCAGGTCGACCCGGTCGAAGTGTCCACGGATGTGTCGTCGTCGTCGGCGAAGCCGTCGCAGTCGTCGTCGACGCCCTCGTTGCAGATCTCGGTGGCGCCCGTGTACACACCGGCGTCGGCGTCGTTGCAGTCCGACGACGTCGTGACGTGGCCAGCGGGCGACACGCAGGTGCGGGTGGTGGTCGCGGCATCGCCATCGCCGTCGCGGTCGCCGTCGGCGAACCAGCTGGTGGCGGTCGCGAGGTCCACGGTGGGGTCGTCGTCGTCGGAGAGGCCGTCACAATCGTCGTCCACGCCGCTGTTGCAGACTTCGACGCCGGTCGGACCAATCGCCGCGTCATCGTCATTGCAGTCGTCACCGGACCCGACGTAGGAGGTCGGGGCCACGCAGGCGTCCATGGTCACCGCGGCATCGCCCGAGGAGTCACCGTCGTTGTCGTAGTACCAGGTCTCCCCCGTGGTCAGGTCGGTGCTGGCGTCGTCATCGTCGGCGAGGCCGTCACAGTCGTCGTCCACGCCGCTGTTGCAGGTCTCGGTCGCGGCGGGATTGACGTCGAAGGTCGCGTCGTCGCAGTCGGTCGCGGTCCCGACGTAGCTGACAGGTGCCTCGCAGGTGTCGACCGTCCTGGCGGGGTCGCCGAAACCGTCGCTGTCGAGGTCATAGAACCACGTCGTGGTGTCGGCCACCGTGGTGTCGGCGTCATCCGCCGAACCGTCGCAGTCGTCGTCCACCCCGCTGTTGCAGGTTTCGGTCGCGGCCGGGTTCACGGCGGCGGCCCCGTCGTCACAGTCCGAAGAATCCGCCACGTAATCGGCGGGAGCGAGGCAGGCGTCGAGCGCCGCGGCGGGGTCTCCGTGGGCGTCGCCGTCGCCGTCTCTGTACCAAGTCTCGCCGGTGGAGAGGTCGACGCCTGCGTCGTCGTCGTCCGCGAAGCCGTCGCAGTCGTCGTCGAGGCCGCCGTTGCAGATCTCGGGGGCGCTCGGGTTCACATCGGCGAGCGCGTCGTCGCAGTCGTCGGCGCTCGCGGCGTAGCCGGAAGGAAGGTCGCACGCCTCGACGGGCAAGGCGAGGTTGCCCGCGCCGTCGGCGTCGGCGTCTGCGTAGAAGGTCGTGGTCACGTCTTCGTCCACCACCGAGTCGCAGTCGTCATCGACGCCGTTGCAGGCCTCCGACGCGCCTTCGTAGGTCGTGGCGACAGCGTCGTCGCAGTCGTCGCAGGCCGCGCGACCGTCGCCGTCCACATCGGCATATCCGACGGAACCGTCGCAATTGTAGTCGTTCGGATCGGTGCAGTCGGCCTCGGCGGCGCCCGGGTTGACGTCGGCGTCGGCGTCGTCGCAGTCGGTGGCATCGGCGACGTAGCCGCCGGGGGCGAGGCAGATGTCCTGCGCGACGGCGGCGTCACCGTAGCCGTCGGCGTCGGCGTCGGCGTACCACGTCGGGATCACGTCCTCGTCGATCGTGCCGTCGCAGTCGTTGTCGGCGTCGTCGCAGGTCTCGAAGGCGCCGGGGAAGCTCGAGGCGTCGGTGTCGTCGCAGTCGTCACCGGTCGCGACGTACCCGGTGGAGGCCGTGCACGCGGGCTCGGTCACCGCGGGGTCGCCGTAGCCGTCGCCGTCCGCGTCCGCGAAGTACGTGTTGGTGACACCCTCGTCGACTGCATTGTCGCAGTTGTTGTCTATTCCGTCGCACTCCTCGACCGCCCCGGGCGACCGGGTGGAGTCATTGTCGTCGCAATCGCCATCGACCGCCGTGAAGCCGTCGGCATCGGCATCGGTGCCCGCGTCGTCTCCGGAGTCGGTCGGCTTTTCGCCTTCGCCCGTACAGGCGACGAGCAGGAGCGTGAGCAGCAGCGTGAGGCGCATGGTAGTCTTCCTGTGGACCGCCTGTATGCCCGTTCTTTCGCCGGGCTGCAAGCAGTCGGAATCGCGCGAAGGCGCCTTGCGTGCATCGAGGTTTCATGTAGAATCGACGCATGATCCCTTCCTCGCACCACGGTCGCTTCGCCGGTTCCAACCGCCTCTGGTTCATGCCGGGGACACCCGCCCACGTCTCCGACGGAGTGCTCGTCGTCGCCGCCGACCGAGTGTCCGTGCGATGGGCCCACGATGGCGCGCAGAAGGAGGGCGAGCTCGTGCTCAACGGACCCGGCCCCTCGTGCCGCGGCGACTTCACCGACACGTTCCACGCGGCCAGCGGGCTGCTGCTGCACGGCCACGTCCAAGGCAGCACGGTGCTGTTGTTCGGCACCTACCCGGCGGGCGACGGATCGCCGGACTGGGGCTGGCGCATCGTCCTCGACTGGTACGACCCGGATCACTTCAGCTTTCGCATGTTCAACGTGCTCCCCAACGGCAAGGAAGCGCTCGCCGTGGACCTGTGCGGCGCGCGAGTAGACTGACGCGTTCAGCCTCGGCTTCGTGGCGTGCGAATGTCGGGCGTGTCAATCGGTTGGTCCCATGGTCCCCAGTGAAGGAGTGGTTGGGAGCATTGTGAGTAGGCGCTCCGCCGAGCGCTCACCAGCCAGGCGCTCGCCACGACCGTGCGCATCTCAGACAACCGCAACCCACGCGTGCTCCACGCATAGACATCGTCGCGCACGCGACTCACGCTTTGTCCCGACAGCCCCGTGCCGCTTGCCCAGCGTCGATGCGGGACGAACTTGTCGGTCGGCTCGAACGAGTGCCGTCTGGTGGAACACGGTCGATGATGGTCGAGAACGAGCACGCGCAGGAAGTGGTTCTCGTCGTCGATGACGACGAGTGGAGCGTGTTCTCGGCCCGGAAACTGCTGGAAGGCCTGGGATACAAGGTCGAGGAGGCGACGGACGGGACCGCCGCGCTCGGTATGGTGGAGCGCGCGGCGCGAGCCTTCGCCTTCGTGCTCCTCGACCTGCGGATGCCGGGGATGGACGGCGTGCAGGTGGTGCGGCGCCTGCGTGCCGGGGGATCGGACGTGAGGGTGATCCTCTGTACGGGGTACTCGCGAAGTCAGGTGGATCCGAGCGTCTTCTCCCTCGGCCGGGTGCTCTTCCTCCAGAAGCCCTTCGGGGTCGACGATCTGCGCGAGCAGATCGCGAGCCTGCGCGACGTGATGATTTGAGGACGGGAGGATGACGCCGTTCCCCGCGCTTCACGCGACGCTTCGAGCGGAGACCGGCGCCCACCACGCGCGCCTGGAAGGATCGCCGTACGTCGCGGCGCTCCGCGCCGGCACGCTGCCCCCGCTCGCCGCTCTGAGCTTCCTGCGCGGGCTCGCGATTGTGCACGCGGGGCACGAGCGTGCCCTCACGGAGGCGTCGATCCCCGAGGTCCGGAGCCTCGCAGCGGAGGTGTCGCCGCGGCTACCGCTCCTCCTCGCGGATTTGGAGCGACTCGACGCGGCGCGGCAACCGAGCGTGGTCCCTGCGGTCGAGCGCGCCCTCGCATTCGCGAACGCGCTCCGGGAGCCGGCCGACGACGCCTTCGCCCTCGTCGGCGTCCTCTACGTGCTCGAGGGCTCCAGGCTCGGAGGGGCCGTGCTCGCGCGCGACTATGCGCGGTGCCTGGGCGTCCCGCACGGGACGCTCCTGTCCTTCGGCGGGAGCGGCGCGCGGATCGGCGCGCGTTGGGAGCGCTTCACGGCGGCGTTGGACGCGCTGCCGGCCGGCACCGACGAGGTGAGCGCCGTCGTGCGCGGGGCCGTCGCCTGCTTCGATTGGTTCTCGGACATGTGCGCGGCGTTGCATCCGTACGCGGAGAGGGATCTGAAGCACCACGTAGCGGGGCTCAACCCGGAGGCGGGCCGCCACGCGATGCCGCAGGACCCGCGCGAGATTGGGCTGGCCTTGCGCGCAGGCGCCCAGGTTTGGGCGCGCACGCCCTATCTCGCCCACCGCTTCGGAGAGCGTGGGCGCCGGTTCACCACCAGTGACAGTTGCTGGCTGGTCGCGCTGACGCAAGCGTCGGAGGAGGTGGCCACGAAGAGCCTCTCGTGGCTGCGCACCGTGCTCGTGCCCCGGGGGCTGCCCACGATTGTGCTCGAAGAGCACCTGTACGAGATTGTCCGTCAGCTTCGAGGAGAGTTGGACGACGGTGCGTCGCGTGGCGCCCGGCTCTCCCCGTTCCTCGCGGGCCTGCGGGACGAGCGTGAACGCCTCGGAGGGGAGGGGTGCCTGTCGGCCCGGATCGACGCGTTCGAGCCGCGCCTGAAGGCCTGTAGGGGCTTCACGGTGGACGGCGCCGCGCGGCTCATCACCTCCGCCTGGGTCGACGAACGCGCTGGGATCGAAGGGGCGCTCGGTGCGACCCGGGACTGGTTCGAGGACCCCGACCGCTTCTCGCCGGAATGGATCTCGGAGGTGCGGCGTCTGCGCGCGTCGCTCGACGCCGGATGCTGAAGTGGTGCGCCTACTGTCAGCGCTTCCAGGGCGAGCGTGCCCCCTTCGACGACTACGCGATCACGCACGGCATCTGCGAGACCTGCGCGGTGGCCGAGGTCGAGGGCTCGCCATCGAAGCTCGTGTACGCCCGTGAGCTGCAGCAGATCCAGGAGCAGCTCCTGCGGGCGGGCCGTCGGGAGGATCTCCCCGCTGCCGCCCGCATCGTGGAGGACGCCCTGCGGGCGGGCATGCGCCCGGTGGACGTGTTGTTGGGGCTGCTCGCGCCGCTGCTCTACCACATCGGCGAGGACTGGAAGCGCGGGGTGATCACGGTAGCGGAGGAGCACCGCTTCACCTCCTTCTGCGCGCAGGCCTTCACGCTGCTCGAGGCCCGGGTGCGGAGCGAGGAGCACCACGCGCCGTCCGTCTCCGCTCTGCTCCTCAACGCGCCCGGCAACTTCCATACGCTGGCCTTGCGCACGCTCGCGTCCTGGCTCCTCGGTCAGGGTGTCGAGGTCCGCATCCTCGATCCCCCACCTACGCCGAGCGATGTCGTCGCCGCGATCCGGGAGCGGCGCCCCGGTCTCGTGCTCGTGTCGATGGCGCTCGCGGAGCAGCGCCCCTCCGTGGAGGAGATCGTGGCGGCCGTCCGCGAACTCCCTCCCGAGCTGCGCCCGAGGATCCTGATCGGCGGCTACGCCGTCAAGCTGGGCCTCGTCGATGCCATCCCCGGCGCCGAGCTGGTCGCCGACATCCACACCCTCTCGCTTTCAGCCTCGGCTTCGTGGAAGCCGGACGTCGGGTGAGGCGACCACCAGGGTCGCCACGCGTCAACCCAGGGACCGCGCGACGCGGAAGCCGATGTCGTAGCGGGTCATCGAGACGAGGCAATGGGCGCGGGTGGCGAGGTGGGGCTCCATCCCCGTGAAGCTGTTGCCTCGGCAGACGGCGAAGGCGGCGGAGGGGAGGACGGGCGTGGGCAAGGCGACCTCGACGCGGTTGTCCGGCAGCTCGGGACCGAGCGGCTCGTAGGCGTCGGCGACCCAGTCGAACGCGTTGCCGGAGACGCCGCGCACGCCGTAGGCGCTCTCGTCCAGCGGGAAGCTGTCGACGGGCGCCGGGTGCTCGGGCCCGCCGGGCACCATGAGGTTGGCCCAGCGCGCCGTCCGCCGTCGACCCCACGGGTACGCGCGCCCGTCCACGCCGCGGGCGGCCTTCTCCCACTCGAGGTCCATGGGGAGGCGCCACGGGCGGCCCTCGGCGCGGAGCGCGTCCGCGTAGGCGACGGCGATCGCGCGGGAGACATAGGCCGCGGGCCACTCCGCCTCGGTTGGCGGAAGCGCGGGGAGGAAGCGCCCGTCCTCGCCGCGCGCATAGAAGAGGCCGCCGTCCCGCAACCGGGGGGCGAACGCGAGCGCGCGTTCCTCGTCCGCGGCGCCGACGAGCTCGTCGAGCCAGGCGAGGAGCTCGGCGGCGGTCACCGGGAAGCGGCGGATCACGAAGCCGTCGCACCACAAGCGGCGGGGCCAGACGCTGCCGTGGACGCTCGACGACCCGGCCGCGAACCAGCCGGCCGGGACGTAGCAGTCGTCCCGGTCGAGCTCGTGAGGGCGCGGGAGGCGGACGGGGAAGGGTGTCGTGTCGCCCGGCGGGACGCCGTCCCAGTGCGTCTGCCGCCCGATGTGGACGGGGTAGAGCGCGGGGGCCCGGCCCGGCGCCTCGAGGCGGAGGCGGTAGCTGCCCGGCGCGAGGTCGACCGCGTGCAGCGGCGTGCGGCCGAGCGATCCGGCGGGGCAGAGCACGAGCCGGTGGTCGACCTCCTCGTAGCGCTCGACCGTGACGAGCGCGCCGGGCGGATCGGTGACCAGGGTGACGGCGCCCGTGCCGCGGAGGAATCGATCGTCGTGGGCGCGGAGGGGGTGAGTGCGCGGCAGCCTCCCGAGGTGGTCGTGGAGGGCGAGCTCGGCGCGCGCTTGGGCCGCGCGGGCGCCCTCCCGCTCCGCGACGGCGGCGGACTCGGTCCACGAGCGTGCCATCGCCGCGTGGGCCTCGGGCAGCGCCGGGTCCTGCTCGAGCGCGCCGTGGAGCGCCCGGCGGGCCGCCTCGACGTGGTCGACGGCCGCGCGCCGGAGTTGCTCGGCCATGTCCTCGAGCGCCCACGCCGCGTGCCGGGTGACCTCCGGCAAGTGGGTCGGCGCCGCGGCGACGGCGACTCGGGCAGCACGCTCTTCCGGCGCGTGCTCGTGGACGGCGGCGGCTGAGGCGACGAGCAGGCCTTCCGCGCGCGCGACCGACGCCAGCGCGCGCCCGCGACGGTCCGCGCCCTCCAGCCAGGCCTGCAGGCGCGCCACGATCGACGCGGCCGTCCCCAGCGTGGCGCGTACGTCGGCCTCGCCGAGCGCGGCGGGCCCGAGCCACGCGTCGACCAGCGAGAGGAGGGCCGCGACGTCGTCACCGGCGCGGCCCCCCGGCGCGCCCCACCCCACGATCCAGACCTGTCCGCTCTCGCCGAGCCGGAGCGCGTCCTCTCCGAACCGGCCGTGGGCCACGCCGCGGGCGTGGGCGTGGGCGAGGGCTTCGGCGGCGCGGATCAGCGTGTCGGCGCGGGGCCGCTCTCCGCACCCGAGGACCGCCTCGGCTCCGGGAACGCCGGTCACCACGGCGCGGATCCGCGCGACCCGCCCGTCGGGGAGCACGCCCACCTCGTGCAGCGGCGGGATCGCCGGGTGCTGGAGCCCCGCCAGGGCCCGCGTCTCCGCGAGCCAAGCCTCCAGGTGCGCGCCCGCCACCTCGACCGCCACGCGTCCGCCCAGCACCGGGCGCTCGGCTTCCCACCGATCGGCGTCCCCGGGGGCGCCGACGAGCGGGAGGCTCGGCAACAGCGCGCGCCATCCGGCGTCCGGCGCGGGCCTCACGGCGCGCTCCGGGCGATGCGGAAGCCGTGGTGCCAGTTGCGCGAGTGCCAGGCTCGCGTGCGGGAGATCGGCACCTCGCGGCGTGGACCGTCCAGCCGACCCGCGAAGGGCAGGAGCGAGTAGGCCCCGCCCCGGTAGGTGTAGGTCGGGCCGGCGGGATCCACCGCGAAGTCCAGCACCCCGCCGGCGAGGTCCCGCACGCCGTACGGAGACGCGTCGGACCGGAACGAGCCGACCCGCCCTAGGCTCTCGGCGCCGGCGTAGGTGCCCTTCACGTGCGCCCACGCGGGATCCAGGTGGTCGCCCATCGGGTAGCGGCGGCCGTCCGCGCCCCGCGCCGCGTGGATCCACTCGGCCTCGGTGGGGAGCCGCCAGGGCGTCCCGGTACGCGCCGCGAGCCAGGACGCATACGCGACCCCCTGGACGGGCGTGAGGAGGAACGCCGCTCCGTCCACCTCCCAGCAGTGGCCGTGCTCGTCGGGCTGGAGGACGAAACGCCCTCCCTCCACGACGCAGCCCCGACTCGGGCCGGTGGGCGTGCCGGGGGCATGCTCCAGCGCCTCGTCGCGCCGCCCGGTGGCCCAGAGGTCGTCGAGGAACACCAGGTACTCGCGGTGGGTGACCGGGAAGCGCCGGATCACGAACGACTCGGTCCACTGCCGGAGGGCCGGCCACGCGGGCCCCTCGGGCCGCCTCCGCACGAACCAGCCCGCCGGCACGTAGCAGTCGTCGGGGCCGAGCTCGCCGAGCCGGGGAAGGCGCAACGTCCGCGGATCGGTCGCGCCGGGGGCGACGCGCGCCCAACGCTCGCCGCGTCGCACGACCACGGGGAGCCGCACCTCCGCGCACCCGGGGGCGACCACGGTCAGCACACAGCTCCCCATGCCGAGCGGCACCTCCCGCAGGGGCGTCACGCCGAGCGTCCCCGCGGGCACCTCCACCATCCGCCGGTCCTGCGCCTCGTACCGCGCGAGCCGAACCTCGGCGCCCGGTGGATCCGTCGCGAGCGTGATCGTCCCGTCCCCCTCGAGCCCGGCCTCGATCCGGGCGCGCGCGGGCCACGTCGGCGGGAGGAGCGCCACCTGCTCGCGGAGCTCCTCCGCGATCGCACGGGATGCATCGGCGTCGTGGTGGTCCTCGGCGCGGCGGAGCGTGGCCAGGAGCCGATCGGCCAGCCGCTCGCGGGCGTCGGGGAGGTCCGGCGCCTCGGCCGGCGCCCCCCGGAGCGCGCGCATGACCTCCTCCTCGTGCAGTGTCGCGCGCACGTCGAGGACCTTCGCGTCGTTGTCGGCCTGCCAGTGCGCGGCCAGCGCGACCTCGTCCGCGTGGAGCGGGAGGACGGCGTCCCGTGCCATCCAGTCGAGCCGCGCCTGGTCGGCCTCCGCGCGGGCGACCTCCGCCTCCGCCACGTGCGCGGCGGCCACCTCCAACGCCGCCAAGGCATGCGCCACGCGCTGCTCGCCCGCGAGCCACGCGCCGAGGGCCTCGCCGAGCGCCGCGGCCGTCTGCCGATCCGCGGGCGCGCGCGCCATTGCCTGCTCGCACAGCGTCACGAGCTCGATGGGGAGGGGCGCACCTGCCACGTCGCCGACAGGGGGTGGTGAGCCCTCGAGCACCTCCCGGGAATCCCCGCCCCGGAACGGTGGCCGCCCGGCGAGCAGCGTGTAGAGAACCGCGCCGAGCGCGTAGACGTCGGTGTGGGGCCCCACGGCGGCCGTGTCGCCGGCGGCCTGCTCGGGCGCCATGTATGCGGGTGTGCCGTTGATCGCGCCGACGCGGGTGTGTTGCGGGGCATCCGGGGGGAACCCCCACGCGCGTTCCCCCCCGATCGCGGGCTCCGCTCCGCCCGTCCGCGCGATCCCCCAGTCCACCACGCGCACCTCGCCCTCGTCGCCGAGCATCACGTTGCCGGGCTTCAGGTCGCGGTGGAGGACGCCCATCGTGTGCGCATAGGCCACGCAGGCGCACACGCGGGTCAGCACGCCGATCCGGAAGGGCAACGACACGGTCCCCTCGGCCAGCACCTCGCCGAGCGACCGGCCGCGCACCTCGTCCATCGTGAAGTACGGCCGCCCGTCCGGCAGCTCCCCGAGGTCGTGGACGGGCACGATGCCCGGGTGGCGAAGCGCGGCGAGGAGCCTCGCCTCCTGCAGGAACCGTGCGCGCATGGTCGGATCCGCCGCGAGGCGTGCCGCGAGCACCTTCATCGCCACGCGCCGGTCGAGGAGCCGGTCCCGCACGCGGTGGACGATGGCCATCCCTCCGGTGCCGAGCACGCCGAGATCCACGTATCGGGGGGTGAGCACGGGGAGGCTGTCGGGCGCGGTCGCCCCGGGAATCTCCGCGAACGTGTCGCTCACCGTGGCCGCGTCGGCGCGCGTGGGGCCAGTGCTCGGCGGGGGGGCGGAGGAGCGGTTCACGCGGCGACTTTCTCGAGGGCGACGGTGGGAATGGCGCTGGCGCGCTCGCCTACTGGAACGACTCGTCCGAATCGTCCATGAACCCATGAGTCACCACGCCGGTGACCCGGCTCGGGCGGTCGGCGAGGCTGTCGCCGTTACGGAGGGCAACCACCGCGTAGGAGGCGAGCCGACCTTCGCTCCAGGCGGCACACACGGCCCAGGTGTCCGCGCTGTCCGCGCCGGCGCTGCTGCCGATGGGCTGGAGATGCACGCCGTAGACGAAGGGCAACGCACCCGCACCCTCGCCCTCGTCGGAGACGCGCAGGCCGGTGGGCAGACCCGACGCGTGATCCCGCGGGGAGTCGACGGCGTAGGGGCCGCCGGTGAGCTCATCGTTCGGGAGGTCCCCGACGAGGTCGTCCTGGGGCGCTTCGTCCACGACACCGCAGACCATGCCGGTCTCCAGGCCCGGGACGAGATCGAAGTCCGCGCCGCCGGCGCTCGCCCGCACCGCGTCGAGGATCTCGATGCCGAGTCCGGACACGTCGGTGAAGCCGAGGTCCTGCCCGCCGAGGACGACCAGCCCGCCGCCGGACAGGCCCGCGGGCAGCGCGATCGTCGCGTCGCCCGGGGTGCAGCCGACGACCTTGCCGCAATAGGTCGGACCGGCGCCACCCATGATGGCGACGCCGTCCCCAACGTCGAAGACGATGGAACGGGCGGGCGAGTCGGCGGCCTCGGAGGAGCCGAGGGACAGCGCACCGCTGCTGTCGACGGACCAGAGGCCGAGGCCGCCGGTGGCGGAGAAGGCGAGGAGAACGGCTGCGAGCGATCCGGCCATGTGGCCTCCGGCGTGGGGGCGCACGGTCTAACTGCCAATGTTGGACGGGGCCCCGGTTGGGCCGAAAAATCCCGCTCCGACCCTCATTGCGCGCAAGGTGTCACTCTCTCGGCGGAGGCGATGCCTTCCCGGGAGGCGCGAGCGTGATGTCCACCTTCGCGTAGAACGCCACCGATCGCGACGCGCCCCCGTCGACCTCGGAGGTCGCAGGCGCGGCCGCCCGGTCTCGTCGGTGGGTGCCTACGAGCCGCACGCCGCTTCGGTCTCACACTCCTCGGGAGTCGTGCCCATCAGCATGTCGTCACAAGTGAGCTCCGCGAGGTTGTCCGCGCACGCCTTGGCGGCAACGCCCTCGAAGTCCGGGCAGTGGTCCTCCACGTCCTCCTCGCGCGACGCAATTCCCCGCGGATGCCCCCCCCAGTGCGCCTCACCCGAGCGGCGTCACGGCGAGCTCGGCGCCCCGCGGGACATCGTCTCCTGCACGTCGACCAGCGCCTGCTGGTTGATCTCCGCGAGGCGCTGCCAGGGCTCGTCGAGCTCGAGGATGAGCCACATCACCACCGCGATGGCGACGATGAGCGCCAGCGTCGGCACGAGTGACCGGAACCCGCCCAGGCCGGAGCTGAAGCCCTGGACGAGGAGCGACAGGGCCGCGACCAGCACCATCGTCCACAGGATGGGCCTCGGCAGCCGGTAGTAGAGGGAGGTGGCAACGCGCTCCTCGTGCAGGTCGATGACCTCGTTGAGGGAGCTGATGATGAGCCAGGTGACGGACCGCGTGTCCTCGTGCGCGATGCGGGTGGCGGTGGTCCACATCTCCGCGTGGAGCTCCTCCGAGCGCTCCAGCGCCTCGGAGTAATGCTCGCCCGAGATGGGCGTTCGCGACGCCACGTACCGGCGGAGGAGCGCCTGGAGGCGCGCCCCGTCCGGCCCGCTCACGAGGCCGGCGCGCAGCCAGGTGGTGCCGATCGCGTTGGCCTCCTGCAGGACGAGCTGCTTTCGGGCCTGGTACCGGGCCTCGACGATGCCGAAGCTGAAGGCGAGCATCAACCCGAGCAGGGCGAGCAGCGCACCGAGCAGCACGTTGGTGTGCTCCTTGGAATCCCCCACGGCCCGCGAGCGGCGCCCGAGCCACCGGCCGAGCTCGCTCACGCCCAGGAGCAGGATCGTGAGCCCGAGGAGGAGGAGCCCGGCAGGGATGTCGTCGAGGGTGCGGATGGGCATGCGCGGCGTCGCCCCGGGTAGACCATAGGTGCAAACCTCGGCAGCGACGAGGCGGCTCTCCCGCGCGATGCGTGCCGTCCTCGTGGCGCCGTTCACCCAGCTCACCTTCGTGAGCTTCGATCTCCAGGTCTTCCTGTTCGACGTGCTGCATACCACCGCCCTCTCGCGCGTCGGGCACTTCGTCGGGATGTGCGGTGTCACCCTCTTCGCGACCGCGCTGGTCGCCGAGGTGGGGGGTGCCTGGGGCGCGGTCTCGTCGCAGTGGGTGGTGAACCCCGCGCTCGACTATGTCGGCATCGGCGGTGGCACCTTCCTCGTCGCGCAGGACACCTGACGCCTGCGCGTTGATCTCGGCCGCTGCGTCGCAAGGTCTCGGGCAGGATCAGGCGACCGGAACCGCCGGAGTGAGCGAGGCCACGATCCTCTCGGTCTCCTCCCACAGCTTCGCGGCGAGCTGCGCGTCCTGGGCGTGCGCGCTGGGCACGGCGAGGTTGGAGTCCGCGAAGTACGCGCCGTTCTGGCCGGCGGCGTCGGGGTGGACGGCGACGTAGCACTGCGTCGCGGCGCCCTGTGGCACGGTCTTCAAGAACAGCGGCCCCATGATCTGGAAACCGATCCCCACCACGACCTGCAGCCAGCCCGCCATGTACCGGCCCAGGTTGGTCGGGATCACGCCGGGGTGCACGGCGTTCGCCGTCCGCTTCGTGCCCGCGAAGCGCCTCGCCAGCTCCTTCGCGAACAGCAGGTTCGCGAGCTTCGACTGCCCGTAGTTGCGGCGGTCGTAGCGGAGCTCGCCGGACAGGTTGTCGAACTCGATGCCGTCGGGCGCTACGTCCGAGTGCGCGGAGCTGCTCAGCATCACGACGCGTCCGTCGTCCGCGAGGGTGTCGATCAGCCCGGTGACCAGCGCGAAGTGGCCCACGTGGTTGGTGAAGAACTGGAGCTCGTAGCCGTGCCGCTGCTCGAGCGTCGGCATCGCCATGACGCCGGCGTTGCAGATCATCGCGTCCAACTTCAGACCCTGCGCGCGCACGGTGGCGACGGCGGCCCTCACCGTCGCGAGGTCGGAGAGGTCACAGGCGACGGCCACCGCATTCGGCATCGCGCTCATGGCCTCGCGGGCCTTCGCCGCGGTCCTCGCGAGCCCGATGATCCGCGCGCCGCGCAGCGAGAGCACACGCGCCGTCTCCTGGCCGAGACCGGAGGTCACGCCCGTGACGAGGATCGTCTTGCCGGAGAGATCCAGGCCGGCGGTGACCTCCTCGGCCGACGAGCCGTACCCGAAGCCGGTCGGGCCGTAGCGCTTGAGCATCGAGTACAACGATCCGCGCCGGAGGGGCGCCAGCCAGGGGCGCGCGACCGGGAGAAGGCCGACGTTTTCGGCTTGGCGGGGGGTGGGGCGTCGGGAGAGGGAAGATTCCATGAGAGCCTCGGGGCGGGTGCGTATACGTTGTAAGCTTACAGCGTATAGCTCGCAAGAGGGGCGGACAACTTCATTGGCGTTTGCCTCCGCCGGCGCCGGCCCGACGCGCAGCCGGCCGCGCTCCGTGTTCGAAACATGTTATATGCGGTATATGAAATCTGATGGCTTCACCGCGCTCGACGACGACGCCCTGGGCGCGGCGGCGAGCTTCTTCGACGCGCTCGCCCATCCGGTGCGCCTCCGCATCGTCTGCGGGTTGCTCGACGGCGATTGCTGCGTCGGCCCGATGACGGATTGCCTCGGGCTCCCGCAGGCCTTCGTCAGCCGGCATCTGGGCATCCTGCGTCGCGCAGGCATCGTCACGAGCGTCGTCGAGGGCCGCCAGCGGGTGTACAGCGTCCGCCATCCAGCGGTCCGGCCGCTCGTCCTCCTGCTGAAGCACCAATTCCAAACCGCGACCCCATGAGGTTCGCATTCGCGTGAGGTTCTCGATGTCGAGCTGGATGTTCTGGGTTCTCGCCGCCGCCGTGGTGGCGTTCTTCGTCTACAGCCGCATCGTGGGCGCCGGCGCCAGCAAGGAGGCCCACGCGCTCGTCGCGGCGGGCGCCCGGATCGTGGACGTGCGTTCGCCGGGGGAGTTTTCCGGGGGGCACCTCGATGGAGCGCTCAACATCCCCGTCGACCAGATCGCGCGCCGTGCCGCGGAGATCGGCGCCAAGGACACGCCCGTGGTGCTCTACTGCCGCAGCGGCGCCCGGAGCGCGGCCGCCGCGAGCACCCTCCGAGCGCAGGGCTTCACGAAGATCGTCAACCTGGGCGCCATGTCCAACTGGTAGGGGTGCGCGCCGATGCCCGCGCCCGACCAAGTTGGCTTGGATCCCGCCTATCCCATCACATTGCCGTGGTCAGCAGCGCGGTCCCGGCACGGCGGGTTCGTCGAGCCGCCGCGCGCCCTCGCCATTCGCCAGCAACCGCTCGAGCCCGTCGAGGAGGAGCTCGAGACCGAAATCGAGGTCGTGAAGGCCGTCGTGGCCGCCGGAGGCGACGAGCTCGGTGAGTGCTCGCATGGAGGGGTACTGCTTCGCCGAGAGGGAGGGCAGGTAGGCGGCGGCGATCTTCGAGTACTCGTCCGCTTCGAAGGGGAAATTGAGCTTCTGGAGGGTGAAGCCGTAGGTGAAGCTGTCCAGCGCGTTCCAGGCGTGGTCGGCCATCGCGAGGGAGAAGCCCGCCCGATGGAGGCACCCGATGGTGGCGTCGATGTAGCGAAGCATCGCCGGGCCCACGTTGGCCCGGGACATGAGCAGGGCGCAGGCCCAGGGGTGGCGGAGCAGCACCGCGTGGGACGAGACGGCCCGCTTGCGCATGGCGATCTTCCACGGATCGGACTCGGACGGGACCTGAATCTCGCTCACCACGAGGTCGACGATGCCGTCGAGGATGTCGTCCTTGTTCGAGACGTGGTTGTAGAGCGACATCGCCTGGACGCCCAGCGCCCCGCCGAGGGCCCGCATGGTGAGCGTGGCGATGCCTTGTTCGTCGGCCATCGTGACGGCGGCGCGGAGCACCCGCTCACGGGTCACGGGCAGCCGGGCCTCGGGGTTCTCGGGGGTCGTCGACAGGTGGGCCTCCTCGGTGGTCGCTTACTATGTAAGCCTGCGCCGTAAGCGCAGCAACGAGCGCGGGCCAATTTCCTCGGGGGGGATTCGCATCCGGGTGCCGGCTTGGGAGGATTGGCAAAAGATTACATTCGTGGCATTGCCTCGACAGGAGGGAGCATCACGAACCCGGCGTCGTCGGCCGGCCTCGTTTAGCTTGCTAGGACAGGAGGCAGGATGCCCAACTCCCCCAAGGCCCCAAGTCGCCCGTTGACCAGCCACGAGCGGATGGATCGTATGTTGCGGCAGCAGCCGAACGACGAGCTGAAGCAGCAGCCGAACACCGACTCGACGCAGCAGCCGAAGGATGACCGGTCACCCCCGGTGTTGCTGCCGCTCAACGACCCGGACGGCACCGACGATCCCGCTCCGGCCGCGATCGAGAACGATCGGGGCATCACCGACCGGTTCGGCTGGAAGCCCTGAAGCGGGCCGGCCGGCCAGGGTCGTTGGCCCAATCGGCCGGTCGGCTACACGGGTAGCAGGCCTGTTATGTGGACAGGGAGGTGCCCGTGAAATCGAAGTGGTCGGACTCCGAGGCGGACCTGTGCAGTACTCCACTTTCCGCCTCTGCCTTCGGAGATCCGGTGCGCGTAGCGTCGGAGAACCGCGAGCTATTCCGACTTCTGGTGGAGAGCGTCCGCGATTACGCCATCTTCATGATGGACCCCGAGGGGCACGTCACCACTTGGAACATCGGCGCCGAGCGGATCAAGGGGTATCGGGCGACCGACATCCTCGGGCGGCACTTCTCGATCTTCTACCCAGAGGAGGAGGTCCGGGCGGGCAAGTGTGCGTACGAGCTGGAGGTCGCCGAGCGCGAGGGGCGGTTCGAGGACGAAGGGTGGCGTATCCGAAAGGACGGTACCCGCCTCTGGGCCAACGTCGTCATCAGCGCGGTTCGTGACGACACGAATCACCTGATCGGCTTCTCGAAGGTGACGCGCGATCTCACCGAGCGGAAGCGGGGCGAGGAGGAGCGAGCCGCTTTGCTCGCCGCCGAGCAGGCGAACCACGCCAAGGATGCGTTCCTCGCGATGCTGGGCCACGAGCTCAGGAATCCGCTCGCGCCGATCCTCACGGCCCTTCAGCTCCTGGCGCTGCGGAGTGGCGGCGCGTTGACGAAGGAACAGCGGATCATCGAGCGCCAGGTCCATCACATGATCCGCCTCGTGGACGATCTGCTCGATGTCTCCCGCATCACCCGCGGGAAACTCGAGCTGAAGCGTGACCGCATCTACCTGGGTGACGTGCTCGCCAAGGCCATCGAGACCGCCAGCCCCCTGCTCGAGCAGCGGATGCACGAGCTGACCGTCCACCAGCCCACGTCGCCCCTGCCGTTCATCGGTGACGAAGCCAGGCTCGTGCAGGTCGTGACGAACCTCCTGACCAACGCCGCGAAGTACACGGATGTCCGCGGTCGGATCACCCTCCAGCTCCGTGAGGAAGCGGACGAAGCCGTCATCGAGGTGCGCGACACCGGCGCGGGGCTCGCGCCCGAGCTCCTGCCGAGGGTGTTCGATCTCTTCGTGCAGGGCAACCAGTCGGTCGATCGCTCTCGCGGCGGTCTGGGGCTCGGCCTCACGCTCGTTCGCACGTTGGTGGGCCTCCACGGCGGAACGGTCGACGCGTCCAGCTCCGGCGAAGGAGCCGGGAGCACCTTCACCGTCCGCTTGCCGCTCGGGAGCGCCGCCGACGCCTTCGACAGCGCGTCGCGCCCCGAGATCGACGTGCCGACGGGGGTCGACGCCAGGCGCATCCTCGTCGTGGACGACAACGAGGACGCGTGCGCGCTGATCGCGGAGGTCCTGCGTGCGAGGGGCCACGAGGTCGCGACGGCGACCGACGCCGTCGAGGCGCTCGTCCTCGCCCGCACGTTCACGCCGGACATCGGCATCCTCGACATCGGCCTCCCGGTGATGGACGGCTACGAGCTCGCGACCCAGCTGCGTGCGGAGCGCTCGACGCCGTTCCGCCTCATCGCGCTCACCGGCTACGGTCAGCCGAACGACCGCGCGCGGAGCCGCAACGCCGGGTTCGACACCCACCTCGTGAAGCCCGTGGACATCCAACGCCTGATCGACACGATCGAGGATGATCCACCGGACTGCCAGGGCCAGCGCATGGCGCCCTGAGGCGTTGGCACGGCTGGTTTGGTTTCGCGTGGTAGGTGGCACGGCGCCGGACCATCGGATGCCAAGGGTCCGAGTTGACCTTGGGTGGCAAGGCATGTATGGTGCCCTCGTCGGGGAGCCCCATGCGACTGTCCCTCCTCTTGTCCGTTCTCCTCGTCACGGCGTGCGACGGCGCGAAGGTCGACGACACCGGCGTCGACGACACCGCCCAAGACAGTGACATCGACGGCGACACCGACACCGGGCTGGAGGTCGTGGACGCCGACGCGGACGGGTACTCCGACGCCGAGGACTGCGACGAGTCGAACCCCGCCGTCCACCCGGGCGCTGAGGAGGTGTGCGACGGCGTGGATCAGGACTGCGACGGGACCCCCGACGACGGGCTCGACGCCGTCTGGTACACCGACGCCGACGCCGACGGCTACGGAGACCCGGGGGTGCCGACCACCGCGTGCGCCCAGCCCGCGAACACGGTCGCGGACGCGACCGACTGCGACGATGCCTCGGCCGCCTACTACCCGGGCGCCCCCGAGGAGGACTGCGACGACCCCGCCGACTACAACTGCGACGGCTCCTCCGGCTACGCGGACGCCGATGGGGACGGCTGGGCCGCCTGCTCCGAGTGCGACGACGGCTCCGCGGTCGTGAACCCGAGCGCGGTCGAGACCTGCAACGTGATCGACGACGATTGCGACGGCGCGGTCGACGAGGATGTCGAGAGCGTCTTCTACGCCGACGCCGACGGCGACGGCTTCGGCGATCCCGGCACGACGGCCCTCGCCTGTGAGCCGTCCGCGGGATGGGTCGCCGATGCCACCGATTGTGACGGGGCGGATGCGGCCACGTACCCCGGTGCGCCGGAGGTGTGTGACGGCGTCGACGACGACTGCGACGGCGCGGTCGACGAGGACGTGCTCGGCACCTTCTACGCCGACACGGATGGGGACAGCTACGGCGACGCCGCGACCGCGGCCCTGGCTTGCGAGGCGAGCGAGGGCTGGGTGGCCGACGCGACCGACTGCGACGACGAGGACGCGGCGTACAACCCCGGCGCCGCCGAGGACTGCGCGGACCCCGCCGACTACAACTGTGACGGCACGGTGTCCTACGCGGACGGCGATGCGGACGGGTTCGCCGCCTGCGAGGAGTGCAACGACGCCGACGCGGCCATCCGCCCCGACGCCACGGAGGTGTGTGACGACGCCGACAACGACTGCGACGGCACCGTCGACGAGGACGACGCCGCCGACGCGCTCACCTGGTACCTCGACGCCGACGCCGACGGTCACGGCACGAGCAGCTACTCGCAGGTGAGCTGTGTCGCCCCCGCCGACTACGTGGCCTCCTCCGACGACTGCAACGACCTCGACGCGAGCACCTCCCCCTCCGCCCCCGAAACCTGCGACGGCGAGGACGACGACTGCGACGGCGCCATCGACGAGGACGACGCCATGGACCTCGGCACCTGGTACGCCGACGCCGACGCCGACGGCTTCGGGGATGCCGGCGTCGTGGTCGCCGCGTGCGCGAGGCCCGTCGGCTTCGTTTCCAATGCCACCGACTGCGACGACGAGGCCGCCGCGGTGTACCCGGGCGCGGACGAGACTTGCGACACGGTCGACAACGACTGTGACGGTACGGTCGACGAGGACAGCGCGGTGGACGCGCCGATCTGGTACGCCGACGCCGACGCGGACGGCTTCGGCAACCCGGGCACCTCCACCTACGCCTGCGAGGAGCCGGTCGGGTACGTCACGGACGGCACGGACTGTGACGACGTCGATCCCGGCGCGTTCCCCGGCCAGACCGAGACCTGCAACGCCGACGACGACGACTGCGACGGGGAGGTCGACGAGGACGACGCCGCCGACGCCGTCGCCTCCTACACCGACGCCGACGGGGACGGGTACGGCGATCCCGCGTCTGGCACGACGTCCTGCTCGGTGCCATCCGGCCGGGTCACGGACGCCACCGACTGCGACGACACCGAACGGACGGTGAACCCCGCCGCGACCGAGGCCTGCGACAGCGCCGACGTCGACGAGGACTGCGACGGCCGCGTCGACTACGCGGACGACAGCGTGACGGGCACAATCCTCCAGTACGCCGACATCGACCGGGACGGCTACGGGGACCCGACCGCGTCCCGGTACGCGTGCGACCTCCTCTCGGGGCACACGCTCGACTCGGACGACTGCGACGACGGCGCCGCGCTCGTCAACCCAGGCATGGTCGAGGTGTGCGACGACCTCGACACCGACGAGGACTGCAGCGGGGCGGCGGACGACGACGACACGGACGTCACCGGCACGACGACCATCTACACCGACCTGGATGGCGACGACTTCGGCGATCCCGAGGACGCCGTCGAGGCGTGCGAGGTCTGGGACGGCTACTCGGCCGACGGGACCGATTGTGACGACGCCGAACCCGCCACCTACCCAGGCGCGGACGAGCTCTGCGACGGCGTCGACAACGACTGCGACGGCGTCCTGGACGACGGCTTCGAGGACACGACGTACTACCCCGACGAGGACGATGACGGCTTCGGGGACGAGCTCGGGACCACCGTCTCCGCGTGCATGGCGCCGATCGGGTACCGTCTCGACGGCAGCGACTGTGACGACACCGACATCACCGTGCACCCCTACGCGTGGGAGGACACGTCCAACGACATCGACGACGACTGCGACGGCGCCGTCGATTCGGACGACACCACCACGATCCTGGCCGGGCCCGCGACCGACGACACGGGCCTCGCGGTCACGCTCACGAGCTTCGCGTTCCCCTACTGCGGCACGGACCGGACGACGCTGTACGTCCAGTCCAACGGGCGCATCACCTTCGGGTCGAGCGACACCGACTACACCGAGTCGGTGTCCGACTTCTACAACGACACCGCGATCGCCGGCATGTGGGACGACCTCAATCCCGCGTCGAGCTACGGCGGCGACATCTACTACATCCAATACCCGGACGCCCTGGGCGTGTACTGGCGGGATGTCCGGGAGTTCGTGGCGTCGACCACGAACACCTTCTCCATGGTCCTCTTCGACGACGGCCGCGTGCTCTTCCAGTACGCCGCGATCGCCGCCACCGACGGCCTGGTCGGCTACACCTGCGGGCCCGGCTCGCTCAGCAACGACGAGGCCGACGTGACCGCCGCGATGGACGAACTGGACCTCGGGGACTGGGGGCTCGGCACCGGCGTGGAGCGGATGTACTACGAGATCTTCACCAGCTCCGACAACGACCTCGACCACCGGGTGATCCGGTTGTGCCCCTACGTCGATGGCATCATCGACCTCTGCGCCGAATAGGGCGCGGGTCGGGCCGCGCGCCCCTGTGTAGAAACGTCACCAAGATTGGTTCCCGGTCGCGTTTCGACAAGCAGCAGCGCGCGGAGGCTTGCGGACGAGGCAGGGTCGTTACCGCAAGGTAGACCCAACCCGCGAGAACAATGCTCGTCCTCCTGCTGCTCGGCGGATGTTTCGGACCCCATCGCTACGAGGAGCCCGCGTTCGGCGAGCAGCGCCTCTACACGCTCGCAGAGGTCGACGCCTACTACGCCGACGCCACGGACGGCGTCGTTCGCCCCTCTCCGTCGCGCCCCCCGATCGAGAACCTCATCTTCCGTCGGACCGCCACGGACGATTCCAGCCTCACCGAGGATTTCTCTGTCATCGGGCAGGTCCCCGACGAAACCGTGCAGGACCTGTTCACCACGCACGTGCCCGCGCTCGTCGGTGGCAAAGAGGATCTCCTCGATGCCACATGGGATTTCCACGCACGCACCCGCTTCGACGAGGCCACCCAATTGGGCGAGCGGCCCTACATCTACCTGAAGGCCTGGAACACCCTGTTCCATCCGCCGATCAAGGACCTGGACCTCCCCCTCGACACGTATGTCCGCGCCTTCACGCCGGAACCGCACGTCCGATCCGATGCCGCGTGGTTCGACCCCACGTTCCAGGAGAAGCTCGACGAGGAGACCGACAGCGTGCTCACCTTCGGCAACGACGTGGAGCTGCTCGCGAACGGGGACGGCTGGGTCGAGAAGGTGCGCATGGCACGGGAGGCCAAGGAATTCATGTTCGTCGCCGTGATGGCGCTGACGTGCGACGACAGCGGCTCCGCCATCGTCGACGAGCTGGTGGCCCGCCACGCCGAGGGCGTGGATGTCCGGGTCATCCTCGAGAGCCTCTACGCGAACACGCTGAACGTCCGGTGCCTGCGCCGCATGCGTCGGGCGGGGATCCCCGTGCTGCTGGTCGCGGACCAGCTGGTCCCCTCCAAGGGCTTCGCGGGCTTCATGCACAACAAGTTCTGGATCAAGGACGGCACCGAGGCGATCGTCGGCGGGCAGAACGTGATGGACGTGCAGAACCTGTCCACGGGGTTCGCCGGTCACAATCGCGACGACGACGTGCTCGTCCGGTCAGGGCCCACCGTCACCGAGCTCACTCGGGCGTACATCGCCCTCTGGGACTCGCACGCCCACCTGACCCGCCGCGACATCGGGCCGCTCTACCAGCCGTGGATCGACGCTCGGGTCGCGGAGGAGGCGGCCGCCGGGCTCCGGGGAGCGTCGGAGTACGCGCGTCGGCTCGGCGGAGCCGACACCCGCATGGGGGGCGCCTGCCGGGTGGTGGTCCAGACGCCGGGTGAAACCAGCATCGCGACGATGCTCACCCGGTACACCGAGGCCTCCCGCCACCTGATCGTCGTCAGCTCCCCGACGGTCCGCTTCGAGCTCGACGGGACCGGGGTGCTCGACGTGCTGGTCCGGGCGCTGCGGGCGCGGGCGGCCGCGGGCGTCGAGGTGGAGGTGATCTCGAACGGCCTCGCCGGCGGGAAGGGGGAGAGCGACCGGTGGCTCCACGCGAGCATGGAGGCGGCCCGCGCGACGGGCCACGTCAACAACGCCAAGATCTACGAGGAGCTGAAGCAGCGGAGCTCGCGATCTGGGGCCAAGGGGAACCGCGAGTACCTGTTGGACATCCAGACGACCAACCTCCGCGCCTGGACGTACTTCAACTACATGCACGCCAAGCAGGCGTACTTCGACCGCACCGCCGTGGTGGTCGGCAGCTTCAACCTGGACGCGCAATCCGGCAACAAGAACCACGAGGCCGCCCTCGTGTGCCTGGACGAGGAGCTGGCCGGCCAGATGGAGCGGCAGCTCACGCTCGACCTGGTGAATTCCCTCCCCGTCGTGAGCGCGGGCCCGATCGTGTCCGCGAAGTGAGTGGGGCCCCGAGGCGCCTCACTTCTCCCCGCGAAACTCCTGGTGACAGCCGATGCACCCGTCCCGAAGCTCGGTGGTCATCCGCTGGAGCGTCGCGAGGTCGTCCCGCCCGGCCGCCTCCACCGTGGTCTCGAGGAGCCCGTGGAACGCCTCGTCGCGGGCCACGAACGCCTCGATCCGATCCGCGTTCTTCGGCGGCCGCGTCGTCCCCGCGGCGATCGCGGCGGCGGTGGCCTGCTTCCGGGCGTGGACCTGGTGGAACGCCTCGGCGACACCGCTCGCGTCCCCGAGGATCACGCCGCGGTTGAGGGTGTCGTAGGCCGCTTGCAAGGCGATCATCTCGTCGCGGATGGGGTTGTCGGGCGGCGGGCCCGCGGGCTCGGACGCCGCCGGATGGGCGTGGACCGCGGGCGCGTGCGAGGCGTGACCACCCGAGGGGCCCGCGCCGTCCTCGTTGGCGTGGAAGATCCCGAGGGCGATGCCCCCGCCGAAGACCGCGGCGAGGACGAGGGCAGCGAGGATGTACCGACTGGACGACATTATTTCTCCCATGAATTACCTCCCTACGAGGCGCTGAATGACAAACCAGGCGCGGTCCACCGTGGCCGCGCCCGACGCGAGCTCGCCGAACCGCACCAGCGCGATCAGGCTGCCGAGAATCATCACGCCGATCTCGCGCGCCGGGAGCCCCTGGGGGATCCGGCCTTGCTCCGCGGCCTCCTCCACGCAGGCGACCACGAAGTCGAGCGACCGGTCCTTCCAACGTTTCACCTGTGCCGCTCCCCGCGCGCCGGCGGCGTGGGGGAGCTCCTCCGAGAACGCGAGGCGCGCGATCACGGGGTTCGCGCCGACGAGCGCCGCGCGGAACCGGAAGAAGCGCTCCAGCCGGACGAGCGGATCCGGATCCTCGGGGGGGAAGCCCTCGAAGATCCGCTCCTCCACCCGATCCAGGGCCGCGAGCACGATCTCCTCCTTGTTCGCGAAGTGGCGGAAGAGGGTGCCGTCGGTGATCCCGACCTCGGCGGCGATCGCCTGGGTGGTGAACCGCCCGAGGCCCTGCTCGGCGATGACCTTCAGCGCCGCGTCCGCGATCTGTCGCCGTCGTGTCTCGGTGGGTTGGCGGGCGGTCATGGCGAGGCCTCCGGGGAGTGGGCGAGGGCAGGGGCGGGGCGGCGTGTCAGCACCCCATCCTCCATCTCGTGGACCGTGTCGAACACGTCGAGGGTGCGATGATCGTGCGTCACGACGACGACCGCGGCGCCCTGCTCGTGCGCGATCCGCTTGAACAGCTCCATCACGTCGCGCCCGCGGTGGCTGTCGAGCGCGGCGGTGGGCTCGTCCGCGAGGATCAGCGGCGGCCGGTTCGCGAGGGCACGGGCGATGGCGACGCGCTGCTGCTGGCCACCCGAGAGCTGGTCCGGGTGGTGGTCGGCGCGGTCGGCGAGGCCCAGGTACGCGAGGAGCTCGAGGGCACGGGCGTCCGCCGCTCGCCCGACGCGATCGTTGAGCTGGAGCGCGAGGAGGACGTTCTCCCGCGCGGTGAGGAAGGGGATCAGGTTGGCCTTCTGGAACACGAAGCCGATGGTGGACCGCCGCACCGCGGACAGGTCCACCAGCGCGGCCCCCTCGGCGACGACGGGCCGGTCGGCCAGCCAGATCCGCCCGCGCTCGGGGAGGTTGAGCAGCCCCAGGGCGGTGAGCAACGTCGACTTGCCCGAGCCGCTCGGCCCCAGGAGCGCGGCGACCTCGCCCCGTGCGATGGCGATCGACACGTCGCGGAGGGCCACGAGCTCGGTCTCGCCCTGCCCGTAGACCTTGCGGAGCGTGTCGGCGCGGATGACGGTTTCGCTCATCTCAGCCCGCCAGGACGAGGGTTGGGGGGATGCGGAGCGCGCGCACGATCCCCGCGATGCTCGCCAGGACGCTGATGACGACGACGAGCAGCGCGAGGCCGCCGAGCTCTGTCGGCGTGACGACGACGCGACGCGGGAAGTGCGCGAACGCCACGCTTCCGATTGCGACGGCCATCGCGTAGCCGATCGCCCCGAGCAGCAGGGCCTGTTGGAGGATCATGCCGACGATCACGCGGGTGCGGCCTCCGAGCAGCTTGACGAGCGCGATCTCGTGGCTCTTGGCGACGGTCATGTTGTAGAGGATCAAGCCGACGATGATGGCGGAGACCACCGACAGGAGCACGCGGAAGAGCCCGATCTGCTTGCGGGCCTTGTCGATGACCCCGCGCAGGAGGAGGTCGCCCTGCTCGGCGCCCGTCCACACCGTCACGTCGGACCAGTCGCCGAGGCGCGCCTGCACGTCCTCCGGCCGGACGCCCGGCAGGAGCTTCACGACGACGGCGCTCGGCAGCACCTCGGCGCGGGCGCCGTTCGCGAGGCGGCGGGACTCGGGGGCCATCCACCCGAGGATCGCGTCGGCGTCGCGCTCGGTCACGAACGCGAGCGCGTCTCCGCCCGAGGACACGAACCCCGTCGTGACGCCGACCACCTCGTAGACCTCCTCCCCGAGCGGGAGGCGCGCGCCCACGTCGAGCCCGAGCGAGCGGTCCACGATCATCTCGCGATGGGCCTCCCCGAGCGCGCGGCCGGAGACGAGGGGGATGTCCTGGCCCCGGTTCGCCGGCCACGAGAGGCCGACGAGCCCGATGCGCACGGGATCCGCGAGGTCACCGCGCTGGATGGTGGCGTAGGTGAACGTCTCGGCCGTGGCGACCCCGTCCACCACGCGGAGCCGGTCCTCCAACGTGCGCGGGACGGTGGAGCGCTCCGCGAACGGGCCGCGGGTGTCGCGCTGCACGACCCAGAGGTCGGCCCCCACCGCGTCGATGAGCATCGTCGCGTCCGCGACCATGCCCCGGTAGATGCCCCCCATCGCGAGCACGATCGCGAAGAGCATGCCGAGCCCGAGCCCGGTCAGGACGAAGCGCAGCCCCTGCCGGCGGATGTCCTTCCATGCGAGGTTCATCGCTCCTCCACCGCGCGCACCCGCCTACCGACGAGCGCCCCGGGCGCCAGGACCACGTCCTCCGGCGCGAGGCCGCTCAGCACCTCGACCCGGTCCCGACCGGTGAGGCCGAGGCTCACCGCGCGGGACGCCACCCGCCCGTCGTCGACCACCGCGCACTCGGTGTCACACCACCCGCGCGGCACGCTGGTCACGTCCTCGCGCCGACCGACCTCGATCCAGGCGTCGGCGCGTTGGCCGACCGCGAAGTTGGCCGGGAGCTCCACGACGGCGACGTCCACGAGGAGCTCGTGCGTCTGCCGGTCGACCTCGCGGCCGATGCGTTCGACCCTCCCGGTGAAGCTGCGCTCCCCCTCCGAGCGGAACACCAGCCGCGCCGGCTGACCGACGGCAAGCCGCCCCAGCGCCGTCTCGTCCACCCAGGCGCTCACCCGCATCGCCTCGGTGGACACGATGGTGAACGCCGGCATGCCCGGCGTGACGAGCTGGCCCGCCTCCACGCTCCGGGAGACGACGAGCCCGGACAGCGGGCTCAGCAGCCTGCCGTCGGCCACCTGCGCGGCGCGGATGCCGCGCGTCTTCGCCGCGACCTCGTGGTTGCGCTCGGCCTGGATCAACGCCGCCTCCCGCGCGCCCAGCTCGGCCATCGCGCCCGCGTCGCGCTCGATCGCGGCCTCGTGATCCGACGCGTGGATGACGCCGGCCGCGACGAGCGTGTCCGCGCGGCCACGCTCCGCACTCGCGCGGGTGGACGCCACCTGGGCGCGCTCCAATTCCGCGCGGGCCCGGCTCACCGCGGCGCCGGCGGCCTCCTCGGCGGCGGCGGCGACCGCGAGCTCGCGGGCCGCGTCGGAGGCGTCGATGGTGCCGAGCACGTCGCCTTCCGCCACGACCGCCCCTTCATCAACCGGGAGCGTGAGGACCCGCCCCGACGCCTCGAAGGACACCCGGACCTCCCGCGCGCTCTCCAGCACCCCCACGCCGAGCACCTCGGCGACCACGTCCGCGCGCTCGACCCGCTGGGCGGACGCCTCGACGGGCCAAGCGCGGGCGACGGCGATGGCCGCCACGACGCCGACGGGGACGAGGACATAGGGCAGGTACCGGGCGAGGGGCGTGGCCATCGATCGAGCTCTCGTGCTGGCGGTGATGTAAGTAAGCACTTGCTTCACGTCAAGGAGAACGGCCAGGGTCGACGGGCCGCGCCCGCCCGGGCGTGTGACGTTTCGATCGGCATGCGCATCCTGGTGGTCGAGGACGAGGTCAAGATCGCGGGCTTCCTTCGGCGCGGGCTGGAGGAGGAGGGCCACCACGTGCTCTCCGCGCCCGACCTGGAGGGGGCCCGGGCGCTGCTCCGGGACGACATGCCCGACCTGCTCCTGGTCGACCGCATGCTCCCCGACGGGGACGGCCTCTCGCTGGTGCGGGAATGCCGACGGAAGGACGCGCGGGTGGCGGTGATCTGTCTGACGGCGCGGGACCGGCTCGAGGAGCGCGTGGCGGGCCTGCGGGAGGGGGCGGACGACTACCTCGTCAAGCCCTTCGCCTTCGAGGAGCTGCTCGCCCGGATCGCCGCCGTGATGCGGCGGGGCGGCGCCGAGGAGCGCCTGAGGGTGGGGGATCTGGAGCTGGATCTGGCGGGTCATCGGGCGTGGCGCGGCGGGGAGGAGCTGGCGCTGACCCCGAAGGAGTTCGCGCTGGTGCGGGTGCTCGCGGAGCAGAGGGGGCGGGTGATGAGCCGCACGCGGCTCCTGGAGAAGGTGTGGGACATCACGCACGATCCGGGGACCAATGTGGTGGACGTGGCCATCGGCGCGCTCCGCGCCAAGATCGACCGTGGGCAAGCGCGTCCGCTCATCCACACCGTCCGGGGGGTGGGGTACGTGCTGGACGACACGCGGTGAGCGGCTCGCTCGCCGTCCGGGTGGCCGCGACCGGGGCCGGAGTCGTCGTGGCGGCCCTGACGCTCACGGGGCTCGGCACCGCGGCCGTCCTCCACTCCCGCGCGCACGACGCGCTCGACCAGGCGCTGCTCGCCGCGGCGCATGCGTACACCGGCCGCGCGCCCGACTGGGAGGTCGAGCACGTCTCGTCCCCCGTGGAGGCCTGGCTCGCCACCCCCGGTGACCCCCGGGTGCCCGCCGCCCTCGTGCGGGCGGCGGCCGACGCCGACCGACCCCTGTTCTTCGACGAGGGAGGCTCCCGCGTCGTGCTCCTCGCCGCCGAGATGGAGGAGGAGGAGGACGACGAGGACCACCACGTCGTCGTGGCCGCGTCGGGACCGCGGGTCACGCTCGCCGAGAGCACCGGGCCGTTCGCCGCCGCGTACGTGGGGGTCGGCGCGCTCGCCGCGGCGGCCGCGGCCGTCGTCCAGCTCCTGTTCGTGCGGCGCGCGTTCCGACCGGTCGACCGCGCGCGCCGGGAGGCCGACAGGGTGACCGACCTCGCCCAGGGCGCCCGGCTCACCGAGACCGGGCCCCGGGAGGTCAGCGACTTCCTGCGCTCCATCAACGCGATCCTCGACCGCCTCGACACCGCGCACCGCGCCCAGCTGCGGTTCTCCGACGAGGCCGCCCACGAACTCCGCACGCCCGTCACGGTGATGCTCGGCGAGCTCGACGTGGCGCTGCGTCGCGAGCGGTCCGCGGCGGAGTACCGGGGCGTGCTGCTCTCGACCCGCGAGGAGGTCGAGCGGCTCCGGGCGCTGGTCGAAGGGCTCGTTGCCCTCGCGCGGGTGGACGCCGACACCGCGCCGCCCCGGGAGCTCGTCGCCGCCTCCGCGCTCGTCCAGGCCGCGGCCGCCAGCGAGGCCGAGACGCTCGCCCGCGCCGGCTCGACGCTCACCGTGGAGGTGGTCGCCGACGGCCCGGTCTCCGTCCACCGCGCGCTCGTCGAGGTCGCGCTCGCCAACCTGCTCCGCAACGCCGCCGTCCACGCCGGCGGCACCCCGGTGCGGCTCACGGTGCGGCGCGCGGACCCGCTCTGGACGTTCACGGTGGAGGACGGGGGGCCGGGGGTGAGCGACGACACGCGCGAGGCGGTGTTCGACCGCCTGCATCGCGGCGGCGAGGCGCGACGTCGGGACCGGGAGGGCCTCGGACTCGGCCTCCCGCTCGCGCGCGAGGTCGCTCGCCGGCACGGCGGGGACTGCCGCATCGAGGCCGCCGACGGCTGCCGCGTGGTGTTCACGGTGCGGTCAGTCATCTGACCACCGGCGCCCGGGGATCCGGATGTCGTGTTCCGAGAACCGCCCGGTCGCGGCCGAGGGGTGGCACGCCGCGCAATTCGCGAAGGACCGCACCTCGGGGTTCCCGGTGACGAAGCTCGGGGGGAGCTCGTCGTGCTCGTTCACGAACCAGTCGAGGGTGGTGATCCGATCGGGCGTGGACGACGCGGAGATGCGCGCGGTGCGGCGGATCCCGACGGTGTCGCCCGCGTTGGCCCGGAGGAACGTGTCGAGGGTGGCGACCCGCTCCGGCGGGAGGCTCGCGTCGTCCCCGTAGTGCCGGTTCAGGTCGGCCAGGATCGCCGACCACGAGCGCGCGGGGAGCAGCGCGGGCGGGTAGGCCACGTGGCAGCTCGCGCACTCCGTGGCGTAGATCCCGGCCCCGGGCGTATACGCGCTCGCGACGGTCGGCGCTGCGGTTGGCGCGGCGGGCGTCGAGGCCGCGGGGGCGTGCGTGTACGTGACCCGGTGGTGGTCATCGTCGTCGTCGTCGTCGTCGTCCGCCCGCGCGAACAGGGGGACCGCGAGCAGCAGCAGGAGGGCCGAGGCGACGTAGGGGAGGTACTTTTCCATTGGGGGGCTCCGTTCAGTTCTGGATGTAGGCGAGGAAGTCGGACTTCTCCTGGGGCGTGCACTCGCGCCCGTACGTCCACCGGCAGTTGCGCCCGAACCACTTCTCCACGTTCGCGGGGTCGGTCAGCCGGTCGGGGACGAGCGACGGCGCCATCGGCTCGATCACCTCGCCGGTCGTCGCGTGGCGGCCGGCCTTGCGCGTGTCACGGGTGTGGCACGTCGCGCAGCTCCGCGGGGCGCCGTCGGGGCCGGGCATTTCGGCGACCCAGGCGGTGGCGCCCCGGCTGGCGACCGGGGCCGTCGCCCCGGCGGCCCGGTACGTCGCGAGGAGGGACTCCACCGCGGGCGCACCGGCGGCGGCGGCGCCTCCGATGAACACGAACGCGGCGAGCAGGACGAGCGGCTTCTCGATCATGGGTTGGCTCCTTGGGAGGGGGGGAGGACCCCGGCTTCGGCCGCGTCGAAGCGCGCCCGATCGGCGTCCGGGTGACACGCGGCACAACGCAGCTCCGCGCTTTCGCCGACCGCGGTGAAGTCGGCGGCGGGCACGTCCGCGTGCCGCTCGGCCCACCACCGCAGCTCGGTGATCCGCTGGGGGGCCTCGTCGGCGCCGAGCGAGTCGGCGATCCGCACCGCGTGCTCGGTCTGGCCGGCCTCCGCGGCGCTCGATCGGGCGAAGGCCCGGAGCGGCGCGAGCGTGGTCTCGTCGAGGAACAGGTCCTCGCCGAAGTGGCGGTCCTGCTCGTCCAGCATCCGCTCCCAGGAGCGCGCCGGGAGCAGCGAAGGCGGAAACGCCAGGTGACAGGAGCCGCACTCGCCCTCCCAAGCCGGGTTGGTGGCGACCGCGACGGGCGTCGTCACCGGGGTGGCGGCGGGAAGGGCCGCGAAGCCGCTCGCCAGGAGCACGGGCAGGGCTGCCCACCGGGCCAGCGCCGGCACGCTCTCGGCGCCCGGCAGGGTGCGCTTCCAGCCCGACACGATGGCACGTGGCAGGTTCTCCCGCGTGCGCAGGCTCTCCTTCAGGACCCCCGCGAGGTGGACGGCGATCCAACCCAGGAGCGCCCAGGCGAGCGCCGTGTGCACCGCGTGCACCCGGACGCCGGCGCGCGGGGAGAGCACGCCGGAGAGCGGCCCCGCCTGCTGCTCCCCGCTCCAGACCGCCATGCCGGTCACCCCGAGCAGCAGGACGAGCAGCAGGGCGGCCACGGCGGCCCAACCGGCGATCGGCGTGTGTCCGAGCGCCCGCGGTGCCCTCCCCCGGGCCAACGCCGCGGCGTACGACCGCACCGCGCGCGGCGCCCAGAGGAGCCCGTCGAGGCGCGCGTGCCGGGTGCCGATCCGGGCCCAGAGCGCGCGAAACGCGACCAGCCCCACCGCGGCGAGGCCCACGCCGACGTGGAGATCGAGGTGTCGGGCGTCGAGGGAGGTCCACCACGCCCCTGCACAGGTGGCGGCGAGGAGGGCGTGGAACACCCGCACCGGGATGTCCCACACACGGACTCGAGCTGGTGGCCTGGTCTGCACGATGGGAACGTAGAGCGCGCGGATGGGCGCTCCCCTGCCGGCGGATGAGCGTTCCATGAGGGCCGCCCGCTCGGCCGGCGCGCGGAGGTCCTCATCGTTTCCTCATGCGCCGCGGGGTCGGCGCCCATGCCGCGGGCCTAATCCTGAAGCCACGTGAGGTGCTCGATGCGCATCCTGGTCTGGGACCTTCCGGTCCGTCTCTTCCACTGGCTCCTGGCGGGCTCCTTCCTCGCCGCGTTCCTGATCGCCGTGTCGACCGACGACGACGGCACGTTGTTCCCCGTGCACGCGCTGTTCGGGCTGGTGATGGGGTTCGTCGTGGTGCTGAGGCTCGTGTGGGGCTTCGTCGGCACGACCCACGCGCGGTTCACCGCGTTCGCGTGGAGCCCGGTCGCGCTCGTCGCCTACATGCGCGCCGCGTTCAGCCCGGGCGCGGCCCGGCGCTGGGTGGGACACAACCCCGGGTCCTCGTGGGCGTCCGCCGTGATCTTCGCCTGCGCGCTCGGCCTCGGCGCCACCGGGATCGCGATGTCCAGCGGCTCGGAGGTGGCCGAGGAGGTCCACGAGGTCCTCGCGTGGACCCTGCTGGCCACCGTGGGCGCCCACCTCGCCGGCCTCGCGTGGCACACGCTCCGCCATCGGGAGGCCATCGGGCTCGCCATGGTCGACGGCCGCAAGGTGGGCGATCCCGGCGCGGCGATCCGCTCGGCGCGCCCCCTCGCGGGCCTCGCCTTCCTGGCGCTCACCGGCGCGTGGACCGGCGGCCTCGTGAACGGCTACGACCCGGCCACCGCCACCGTCACGCTCCCGGGGATCGGCACCCGAATCGCGCTCGGCGAGGGCGGCGAGGGTGGCGAAGGCGGGGAGCACCACGACGACGACGACGAGTAGACGCCCCCGTCGATCGCGATCACGACGGCCGGTGGTCGCTCCGAGCGGAGCGACACACCGGCGCGGCACGCGGAGGGAGCTTCCCCGCGCGTGCCTTCGTGTGATCCTAGTGGAACATCACCGTGCCACCGTCGGTCTCCACGATCTGGCCGGCCTCCGCGGTGCCGTACACCTCGAGCGTGCTGTCGCCCTGGACCTCGGCATCCACGACGCCGTTCACGGTGATGACCGCGTTGCCGGTGCCGGTCATCATGGCGCTGAGGTACCCCGCGACGAGGTCCTTCGCGACCAGGCTACCGCTGCCGGAGATCAAGAGGTCCACGCGACCGGCCGTGCCGGCGAGCTTGGCATCCCCGGTGCCCTTCAGGTCGATGTTCAGCTGGTCGACCGTGACCTGTTCGATGTTGACCTCGCCGGTGCCGCCGACGATGATGTTGAGCTCCCCGACCTCGACGGACGCGAGGTTGATCGAGCCGTTGCCGCGGACCTCGATGGTCTGGACACCCATGAGGGGGTCCTCGCAGATGATGTCGCCGTCGCCGTCGCTGATCACGTTGGTCACCTCGTCGGTGACCACGGTGATCCGGCAGTCGAAGATCGAGGCGACCTCCGCGGCGAAGTCGATGATGAGCGTGCCGTCGGCGTCGACGACCGTCGAGACGTCGGCGACGAAGTCACCCGAGCACGCGACGAGGACATCGCCCGCTTCACGGCCGTCTCCCGACTTGGCCAGCTCGACGTCGGCGTCGCTTCGGTTGTTGACACCCGTGAACCCGGCGTGGTTGCGCGTCTCTTCGGTCAGATCGACCGCGAGGTCGACGTTGCAACCGAGCGAAAGCGTGCTCAGCAGGAGTCCGCCGAGAAAAGCGTGTACGAATTGGGTCTGCATCCTGTCCCTCACTTCTGGCACAGGCATAGCGGCCGGGACCGGTGGGTGTGGGGTGCCGGGTGTTGCCATGTGTCCCCAAGCGTCGGGGCGATGCCAGGAGGTGCGGAAAGAGTTGCCTCGTGTGGCTGGGCGTCTGTGTCCCCCCACCGGATCGCCTCGTCAGGGCACCCCGCCGGCCTCCGCCTGGGCGATGGCCGCGTCCACGTCCACGCGCAGGCCCAAGAGGACGGGGTCCTCGGGGAACGTGGCCACCGCGGCGTCGATCGCGATGCGCGCCTCGTCCAGGCGCCCGAGCCCAAGCAGCGCGAACACCACGTTCGCGCGCGCGGGGGCGGCGCCGGAGCGGGGGGCCAGCGCGACGACCTCCTCCAGGCGACCGAGCCGGCCGAGGCACTCCTGGAGGCACGCGACGGCGCGCGCGTCGTGCTCCATCGCGATCCGGTAGTAGGGGATCGCCTCCTCGTAGCGGCCGGCGGCACGCAGGACGTCCCCGTAGCCGAACGCGGCGAAGGGGTTGGTCGGGTCGCGCACCAGGGAGGCCGAGAACAGCGCCTCGTTGCTCCCCCAGTCGGTCGCCCGTGTCGCCGTCGTGAACGCGAGCGCCAGCGGGATCGCCCAGGCGAGCGCGAGCGCGCGGGGGGCCGCTCCTTCGGGGCGGCGCCTCCACAGGGCCTCGGCGCCAAGGGCGACGGCGAGGCCCACGCCCGCGATGGGGAGGTAGTAGTAGCGGTCCGCGCCCATGCCGTTGCGTGCGGAGGCGAGCGCGTTCGGCGCGAGCACGAACAGCGGGAACAGGAGCGCCGCGAGCCAGGGCCGGCCGCGCGCGAGGGGCAGCGCCGCGAGCACGGCGATCGTGGCCACGATCCCGAGGGCCGGCGCCGCGACGTACAGCGGGCACGCGTCCGAGGCCGCCGGCACGAGCAGGAGCGTCAGGCCCCGCGCGGTGATGTACCCGAGGGATCCGAAGGGATCGAGGTCGAGCGATCCGAACGACGCGTTGGACGCCGCGAGCTGGCGCAGCCCGAGGTAGGCCACGCACCCCGCGAAGGCGGTGCCGAGCGCGCGCGCCGAGAAGCGGCCGGCACCCCAGCACCAGACGAGCCCGCTGGCCGGGAGGAGCAGCCACGCCTCCTTTCCGAAGGGGGTGAGCGCCCAGAGGAGGCCCGCCGTCCACTCCCGTCCGCGCGCGAGCGCCGCGAGGCCGAGGAGCGTGAGCACCGCCGGGACGAGCTCGGTCTGGGCGCTGATCCACGCGACGGGCTCGCTCGACCCCGCGTGCAGGCCGAACAGCGCCGCGCCGAACCAGGCGAGCACGGGCCGCGCGCCCATGGACCGCGCTACCGCGGCCACGGAGGCCACCGCGACGAGGTGGAGCGCGAGGCTCGACAGGCGGTGGGCGAGGGGCTCCGGCGTGAGCGCGTGGATGGCGTGCACCGGAAGCGTGGCGACGGGGCGCCACAGCGGCGAGTCGCTCTTCCCGAACAGGGCGCCGGCGAGGTCGGCGGGCTCGGAGGCCCAGCCCACGTCGTCCCACGTCCAGCCCCCCGCGAGCGAGGGGGCGTAGGTGAGCACGATCGCGCCGAGCACGAGCAGGCCGAGGGTGCGGTCGCGCATCAGCGGCCCTCCGGATCGGGCGGGCCCTGCGGGTTGGGCGGCCCCTGCGGGCTCGGCGGTCCCGCGGTCCCCTGCGACGGCGGTCCCGCGGTCCCCTGCGACGGCGGTCCCGCGGTCCCCTGCGACGGTTGGCCGCCACCGGGCGGCACCCAGTCGCCCGCGCCCCCCGACGGACCCGGAAACACGCCCGCGTGCGCCGAACCGGCCCCCTTGTCGCCGCCCTTTCCGCCGTCCTTCCCGCCGTCCTTCCCCCCGCCCTCGTCGTTGCCCGCCCGCTGCGGCAGCAACCCCGGCGGCGTCGGCGGCGGCATCTCCTTCTGCGGCCCGTAGCCGGGCACGTCGAGGCACCGCGGGGTCGTCCGCATCCCGGCGGGCTCGTCCCCGGTCACCACGAGGTCGGCGAACACCTCCGCGAGCGCACGGTACCCGGCTTCGCTCGGGTGCGCGGTGTCCTCGAACCCCCAGCAGCTCCGGTGGTCGAGCGCGTGGCCGGTGATCTTCACGCCGTGCGGGCCGAGCGCCGCGCGGAAGTCGGCGAGGTCGGCGTCACGGGTGTGACCGCGGAGGCCCTCGTCGAGGTCACCGGGCCAGATGCCGACCCACATCGGGATGCCCCGCGCCGCGGCCTCCCGCGCGATGGTGACGAGGTTCTCGCGGATCGCGGCGACCGCCTCGGGGGTGGCCGCCTGGCGGGCGCGCGTCATGGGGGTGAGGAGCCGCCGCGTGAGGAGGTAGAGGCGTACCGGGACGTACGGCGCGCCGAGGTCCTGGTCGAGGTACCGGTCCCGCGAGGGCGCCACGGCCAGCTCGCGGGCGTAGTTGTGCGGGACGTCGAGCAGGACGCCGTCGAGGTCCCAGCCCTCGAACTGGCGCCAGCGCAGCAGCAGGTCGAAGCCCGACGCCCCGGGGATGCCGGCGTTGACCACCTCCACGGGGGTGCCGTCCTGGCGCGGGGGGAGGAGTGCCTCGAGGTGGTCCGCGATCGTCTTTCCCTGGGTCACCGAGATGCCGAAGATCCAGGAGTCACCGAGGGCGAGGATGCGCCGGGTGCCCGCGGGCTTCGCGACGGGGATCTCGGTGTCCTCGCGGAAGCCCTGGGCGTTCGTGACGTAGCGCCAGTGGTAGGGGCCGTCGGGGTTCTGGGCGTCGGTGCCCGGGCGCGGGAGGTAGGTGCGCGCGGTCGGGTCGATGGCGAGCATGCCGTCGGGGCGCTCCCAGGAGAAGAGCAGCGCGGACTCGTCGGGTCCGAAGATCCGCGCGCCGCCCTCCAGGAGGCCGAGGGCCAAAAGCCCGAGCGCCAGGGCGTAGAGCGGCTTCCGATGCGTCACGCCGGGGGCCCGCCCGCCTTCCGCGCGAGCCAGGCCGCCGCCCCGGTCAGGGCCATGCCGCCGATCGTCCCGAGCACGGCCGGCCCCATGGCGCCCTGGATGATCTCGGCCATCGCCAGTGCCTTCTGATCGGGCGCGGCCGCCGCCACCGCCGAGAACTGGGTGGCCAGGACGAGCGCCGAGGCGCCCACGCCGAAGAGCCACGCCGCGGCGCCGGCCAGGCCCGCGCGCCGGAGCCGGTCGGCTTCACGGGTGCGCGACCAGGCCGCGAGGTCGACGAGCCCGAGCAGCAGGAGGCCGAGGACCGCGCTGTATCCGACGAGGAGCATGCCGCCGGACTAACCGCGCCGGCACGCGCCGGGTGGGCCGCGGCGGTCGGTTCGGGGCCGGATCGGGGGCCGTTTGAGGCGGATCAGGGCGCCACCAGCGCGTCACAATCCACCGAGTCCGTCAGGACCCCCACTGGCGCCTTCCACTTCGAGCCGAGCGGCAGCGTGGACCACCGCGCCTGCGCGACGTCGCACCCGTAGGTCTGCCCGTCCTCCGCGCCGAACGACACCGTGTAGGTCTCCTCCCGCCTGGACTCGCGCTCGCACCCGATGCGCGCGCCGGTGCAGGCGAGGGCCACGTCCGGCCACCGGGGGACGTCGGTCAGCGAGGCGCCCGCGGCGCGCTCGGTGCGGGAGGGCCTCCAACGGTCCGCCACGAAGGTGCACTTGTCGTCGTACACCGGCTCGTCCCGGTACGTCGGCGTGCACTTCTCCCGCTCGGTGAACGAGCCGTCGCCCTTGTCGACGCGCTCGGTGCGGCAGTCCTGCCCGTCCTCCACCTTCCTCGTGCTCCGCTCGGCCTGCACGCAGCTCACGCGCCGCGCGTCGGCGGGCACCTGGTCGCGCCACGCCGAGTCCGACACCGACTGGTACTGCTCGATCGGCACCGCGCGGGCCCACTCGTGGCCGATCACGGTCAGGGCGGCCTCGCGCTTCCAGAAGACCGCGAGCCCGATCCCCGCGCACACCACGACCGCCACGCCGAGCACGAGGGCCCCCGCGAGCAGGATCTTCCACCTGCCGCCGCCTTTCGCCTTCGTGGGCGCGGGCGCCACCAGGCCCTTCTTCTGGGCGTCGAGGTCGTCCCGGGCGGCGCGGGCCGAGTCGGCGCCGAAGTCCCGGCTCGACCTCGCCTCCTGCGCCGAGCGGAGGGCCACCCCCTTCGCCTCGTCGAGCGCGCTCCCGCAGTTGCCACAGAACGTGGCGGCGGCGCTGTTGGGCGTCTCGCAGTGGGGGCACGCCTTGTCGACGCCGACGTAGGGGTGGTCCCCCACCGCCACCTTGTCCTCGTCCTTCGGAAAGTAGCGCTTCGTCGGGTCCTGCGGCGCGCCGCAGTTCGGACAGTGGCGGTGGGTGAGCCCGAGCAGCCCGGGGGTGTCGCACCGCGGGCAGTCCCACGCCATCTCGTACCGGGCTTCCGTGGCCATCTCGCGCTCCCCGAGCGGGCAATCTTAGTGCATTTCGGACGCGACGGGTTTGGGTGTCCCTGGCACGGTCCCCGTCGTCGGCGGTAGGCTCGGCCATGCCCGTCGCGCTCGCCAGTCTGCTCGGTTTCGTCGCCTGGACGCTCCTCCTCGTGCTCGCCCTCGTCACCTGGCGCTCCATCGAGGCCCTCCTGGGCCGCCGCCGCCTCGACGAGTTCCCCGCGGGCGTGCCCCACGGCACCGACACCTACTGGCGTCTCAACCGCGCGCACCTCAACTGCGTCGAGAACCTCCCGGCCTTCGCCGCGGTCGTGCTCGTGGCCCACGCCGTGGGGGTCTCCGTCGATCCGCTCGCCGGCGCCGCCCTCGCCGCGCGGGTCGCCCAGAGCCTCACGCACGTGGCGTCGGGGAGGCCGGCCGCCGTGTTGGTGCGCGGCACCTTCTACGTCGTCCAGATCGGGCTCCTCGTCGGCATGATGTGGCGGGTGGCGCGCACGTTCTGACGCACGACGGCCCTCCGGTGAAGGGCTGTCGATCGGCGGCCCCGGGGGCGCGGCGCCCCCGTCGCCCTCCTGCGGGCGCGCGCTCCGCGCTTGGTCCGCCCGGTCCCCGCCTCCTTGCCGGAGGCGGAGCCCGGGCGGGACCGGCCGGCCGGGCCGGCCGCCCTCCGGAGGGCTGGCCGGCGTGACGTTCGGCGCCCCCCGCCGAAGGCCGCGCTATCCTGCGAGCCCCCTGGAGCGCCCGTGGCCGAGAAGTCCGTCGATGCCTACTTCGCCTCTGCCCCCGACTGGCGCGGGGAGGTCATGCGCGCCCTGCACGCGCTCGTCCTCGAGACGGTCCCGGACGTCGTGCCCGCCATCAAGTGGGCGCAGCCCGTGTACTCGAAGGGCGGGCCGATGTTGTGGGTCCGCGTCGCGAGCAAGCACGTCACGCTCGGGTTCTGGCGCGGCGCCACGTTGACCGACCCGGACGGCCTGCTCGAGGGCGACGGGGATCGGATGAAGCACTACAAGATCAAGTCCGCGGCGGTGCCGCGCGCGCTTCTCCAGGCGTGGATCCTCGAGGCCGCGCGCCAGAACGCGGCGCAGGGAGATCCGACGAAGAAGGCGTGACGGTGCGCTCGGCGCGCGGTTTGTAAGGCGACGGAACGTCGAGGGGGCTTGATCGTTTGGCCTCAACCGGCAATGAGGAGGCGTCCGGAGTCGCCCGTGTCCCACGCCCGCTCGCTCGCCCGCCTCGTCGCCGTGCTGCCGCTCCTGGCGCTGACCACCCCGGCGCGCGCCGAGGAGCCGGTGTGGCCACCCCCCGCGCCTCCGCCCGTCGCGCCCGCTCCCACCGCCGCGCCCGCTCCAGCCGCACCCGCCCCCGCCGTGCCCGCCGCGCCCCCGGTCGGCGATCCCTGGGGCACCGCCGGCACCCCCGATAACCCCTGGTCCACCGGCGCGGCGCCCGCCGCATCGCCCGTGGAGGCCGCCCCCGGCGCGGCCTCCGCACCGGTGCCCGCCTGGGCGCCCCCTCCGACCGCCGCCCGCGAGGTCCGCGAGACCTGGAGCGCCGCCGGCCGCCTCGTGCGCCGCCTCACCTTCGACAAGGGGGTGCTCCAGGCGGAGACCACCTTCGTCTACGACGACGCCGGCCGCCTCGTCGAGGAGCGCACCACCGGCACGGGCGGCGCCGTGGTGCAGAGCTGGACCTACAACGACGACGGCACCACCGCGTCGCACGCCATCGTCACCGACGGCGTGGCGACCCTCCGGGAGGCGTTCACCTACACCGACGGCAAGGTGACCTCCCGCGTCGTGGCGACCCCCGACGGCACCTCCTCCACCACGACCACCTACGGGCCGAACGGCGAGCCCACCCTCGTGGAGACCCGGGCGGCCAGCGGCGAGCTGCTCGCGCGCACCGTTTCGGATCGCGAGGCGCCGCCCCACGAGCGGGTGAAGCTCAACGTCGGCATCAACGGCGGCGTGGCCACCAGCAGCGACGTGCGCTCCACCGCGCTGCGCGCCGGCTTCCTCATCAGCCGCAAGCCCACCGTGGCGCAGTACGACTTCGACCCCATCGAGTTCTCCGCGTACGGGGACTACAACCGGGCCACCTCCTTCGGTGAGCTCACCAACGACCAGCTCAAGGCCGGCGTCGGCTTCGACTACAACGAGCTCGTCGGCCCGCTCACCGCGTTCCTGTTCACGGCGGTCGAGCGCAACCCGGTCGCCAACCTGGACATCGACCTGCTCGTCGCCCCCATCGGCGTGAAGTACGACATCGTGCCCGAGGGCGTCTTCACGCTCGACGCGAGCTTCGCGCCCGTGTGGAACTTCCGCTCCATCGCCGTGCCCGCGGGCGGCGAATGCGACGACCGGATCCTCGTCGAGGACGGCCACTGCACCTACTCCAAGATCCGCGGCTCGTTCCGGGTCCGCGCCGCTGTCGGCACGAAGGCCGTCACGCTCAAGGACGTCGTCGAGTTCCTGCCCACGCTCAACCCCGAGGGGAGCTTCGGCGCCGCCCTCGCCGACGAGTCGATCTTCCGCAACACGGCCACCCTGACGGTGAAGCTCACCGACGCCCTGTCCCTGTCCGAGTCGGTGATCTTCGTGCGCGACCCGCTCCTCGCCGCCCAGGCCGACTGCGACGCCGACCCCGACAACCTGCTCTGCGACGGCATGAGCCTGCAGACGGGCACGACGCTGGCGTTGTCGTACGCGTTCTGACGCGGAGTTCAGGAGTTGGGCTGTTTCCAACATGTGTTAGGACACCGTCCGGTAGCTCGGTCCGCCGAACCAGAACCCGAAGGCGGCGCGCGGCACCGGGAGTCTTCGCCAGGAGGCAGCGCTCCACGAGCTCCACCACCATGCGGTGGACCGAGGGGGGCGCGAGGCGCATCGAGATCGGCGTTCTGAACAAGCAATGCCTTGACCGCCGCATCGGAGACATGGACATGCTGCGCACCGAGGTGGGGGCATGGCAGTCGCGCGGGAACGACGACGGTGCGACGATGTAGGCGCGCCCGAGTCTGGCTCGGGCGTCCCTCGGCCGAGAACAGCGTCGGATCAAGCGGGCGGACGTCGAGCGGGGACCTGTCCGTCAGGGGTGCCCTCGGCGGCCGCCCGGAGGACGTCGAGCGGGGACCTGTCCGT
>JAKFCH010000147.1:0-4741 GCA_036676765.1 Deltaproteobacteria bacterium | reverse complement strand
GAGCGCCGTCGTGGCCCCGCCCCCGCCGCCCGCGCTCCGCCCGACCCCGTCGGCAGGCGCTCGCCCCGCACCCGATCCCGAAGCGACGGTCGCGCCCGCGCGTCCCGCGCCCCCGCTGGCCGCCGCCCCGCAGATCCCGGACATCGGGCCTGCCGCGCGTGCCGCGGGCGTGCCGTGGGTGGCCCAGGCGGCGTTTCTGGTCCTCGCCGTGCTCGCCGTGCTCACCTGCGCGAACGTCCTGCACGTGCAGGGCCGCGCCGCCGACGTGGAGGCCGTGAGCCTGCTGCGCGGCGTCGCCATCGCCGATTCGCTCGCGAACCGGAACGCCCAGCCGCTCGCCGATCAGCGGGGGATCGCGCTCGACACCGCGTTCGCGCTCGAGCGCGAGGGCGTCACCAGCGCCTCCGTCATCGATCCGCGCGGGACCGTCCTCGCGCCCGCCGAGCGCCTCCGCACGAGCGTCAGCGCCTCGCCCGCCTACCAGGCCGTCTCCACCTCGGGCGAGCCCGCGGTGATCGAGGTCGATGGCGGAAAGTACGAGATCTCCGTCCCCATCCGGGGGCAGGTCGGCGGCACGGGCCCCCGGCAGATCGTGGGGTATGCCCTCCTGACCTACGACCCCGCGGCGGTCGCGGGCGGGAGTTTGCTCATGGGCCTCGCGTCCAGCCTGTTCGTGACCGCGGTGGTCGCGGCGCTGCTCGTGGCGGGGGCGTGGTTGTTGTTGCTCCGTCCGCTCGCGGCCCTGCGCGAGGAGACCGAGCTCGCCCTCCTCGGCGACAACTACGACGTCACCTCGCCGATCCGGCTCGCACAGATGGAGCAGCTCGCCCACAGCATCAATCGGGTGGTGGCCCGGGCGCGGGCCGCGGGCGGCCACCGCCCTCGATGAGTTAGGAACCCTGCGGAACGGCAGGTGTCGATCTCCCGGGCGGCCAGGCGCCCGGGCAAGAACCCCGCCCCACGGCGAGAAGGAGAAGCGACGAGATGGAACGTGGCCACGCGTTGCTCGGAACCCAGGGGTTGCTCGCCGGCCAGCGGTTCACGATCACGATCGAGGGGCTTCGGGTCGGTCGCGAGGCGGGCAACGAGGTCCACATCGACGACGCGGGCGTGAGCCGCCAGCACGCGCGCGTGCTGCTCCACAACGGCTCCGTCTGGGTACAGGACGCCGGCTCGCGCAACGGCATCTTCGTCAACGGCGAGCGGGTGCCCGATCACAAGCAGCTCAAGGTCGGCGATCAGCTCGCGGTCGGCACGCACATCTTCGAGGTGGTCGCCTCGGCGGGCACGACCGTGCCGCGCCCGGTGGCCGTGGCGCCCCCCGTCGCCCCCCGCCCGAAGCCGGCCGCGCCGGAGTCGAAGCCGCCGCGGTGGCGCATCTGGCCGTTCGTGCTGGTCGTGGCGCTCCTCGCGAGCCTCATCGTGTGCATCAGCTTCCTCGGCGGGGGGGACGAACCTTCGGCCGCCGCGCCCACCGGCACGGCGGCGTACTCCCTCAACACGCTCCTCGAGCCCGGCATGGGGGTGCCCCCGGGCGGCGCCTCCCCCACCGGCGCCTCCACCGCCGGCGCGCCCCTCGCGGCCCCGCCTTCCGAGGCTCCGGGCGCGCCGAGCGTCGCCCAGGCGCTCGCGGTCGTGGCGGGGGCGGACGGCAGCGCCGCGCTCGCCAACGTCCCCGACGCGCCCGCGGGCACGAGCTCCCGGGAGCTCGTCGAGCGGGCCCAGGGCATGTACGACAGCGGCCGCCTCGCCGACGCGAAGACCCATTACCAGATGGCCCTGAAGCTCGACGCCGACTGCGCCATCTGCAAGGTCCGCATCGAGCGCCTCGACGCCGAGCTCGCCGCGAAGGTCCAGCAGCACTTCGACGCGGGCATGCGCTACTTCGACAGCATGCAATTCTCACAGGCGGTCGGCTCCTGGGAGACCGTCCTGATGCTCGTGCCCGATCCCGCCGATCCCATGCACGTCCGTGCGGCCGAATACCTGCTCAAGGCCAAGGACGCTGCGGGCGGGCGTTAGCCCTCCCCGGGGGGGCCCGATCGGGCCTCGATGCCCGAGTCTCCGCCAGATTGGGATAGACTGCGCGGCGGAGGTCGTACCGGTCCATGTTGGCGCGGCAGGTGGAGTTGGTGATCCGCCGGGACGGGCACCCGGAGCGCCGGATGGTGCTCGTGCCGGGCGCCGTCGTGGTGGGCCGCGCCGACGACAACGACGTCGTCCTCTCCGAGATCGGCGTCTCGCGGCGCCACGCGCGCATCGCGGTCGACGACGCCGGCATCGTCGTCGAGGACATGGGCAGCGGCAACGGCACGCTCTTCCACGGCAAGCGGATCACGCGCCAGCCCGTCACCGATGGGGACGAGGTGGTGATCGATCCGTTCACCCTCGGCTTCTACGTGTCCGGTGGCGACACGACCGCCGAGGTGACCGCGAACCACGACGCGACCGTGCTCCTCGGCGGCCTCGCCGTGTCGCACTCGCGGATCGAGGTCGTGTCCGCGCACGCGATGGATCCGCGCAGCTTCGACATCCTCCCCGGCGCCACCCTCACCCTGGGCCGCTCCGAGAAGGCGGACATCGTGCTCCCCGAGCCGGCGTCGTCCCGGCTGCACGCCGACATCGGGGAGACGGCCGGGAGCTACTGGGTGCGCGATCGGGGGAGCTCGAACGGCACCTGGGTCAACGGCCGCCGCGTCCGCGAGAAGGTGCTCGAGGACGGAGACCGCGTGCGGATCGGCACCGTCGAGCTCGCGTTCGTGGCGGCGCAGGCGCCGCACGCCGAGGAGACCAGCGATCGGACCGAGGCCTTCGACGGCGTGATGTTCACCTCCACGCTCGGCATCCCGCTGGCCGACCTCGGGCCCACCCCGAACTTGGCGGCTCCGGCCCGCGCCCCCGTCGCCGCGCCCCCTCCCGTCGCCGCGCCCGCTCCCGCTCGGGCTCCCTCGCCCCCGCCCGCCGCGCCCCGCGCCGCGCCGTCGGCCTCCGATCGGCCCGTGCCTCCCCCGCCTCCGCTTCCCTTCGCTCCGAAGTCGCTCGGCGTTCCGCGCCCCGCGCCCGCCACGCTCCGGCCCCAGCAGGCCACGCCCGTCGCGGCGCCTCCCCCGGGGGTCGAGCTCGACTTCGACGTGGCCAACGTGAAGGCTCGGAAGGGCCCGAAGGGGCGAGTGACACGGAAGAGCACCGGCTTCTTCTCGCGCCCGATCAACCAGATCTCGGTGGGTGTCCTCCTCCTCGCCGGCCTGCTGGTCGGTGCGCGCATGGTCCTCGACATGGTGTCGTCGATCCTCGGGCCCTCCGAGGAGGCCACGGCGTCCACCGCTCCGCCCCCGCCGGTGGCGCCGCCGTCCGTCCCCGCCGATGGGACCGCGACCCCTCCGGTCCCGCCTGCTTCGACGGGCGTGTCCGCGCCCCCCGCGACCCCGGTGGCGGCCGCTCCGGCGGCGGCGCGGATCGCGCTCGACCCGGTCACGCGTGACGAGGTGGCGGCCCTCATGGCGGACGGCATGCGCCTCTTCACCGAAGGGAAGCAGTTCGAGGCCGCCGCGCAATTCTACAAGGTCCAGCAGATCGATCCGGGCAATCCGGACGCCGAGCGCATGGGCTACGTCGCCTGCGAATTCATCGCGATGCAGCGGATGTACGAGGGCCTGACCGCGCGATCGACCTCCGCGACCCAACAGGCCGACGCGAAGGCCGCGGCGCTCGCGGCGGTCGCGACCGCGCTCACGGACGGCTCCGCCATCGACGCTGCGCGCGCCCAGCTCACCGCGGCGCTCGCGCTCGCGCCGGAGGATGCCGACCTGCTCGCGGCCGTGGCCCAGCTTCAGCAGCGCCAGTCGTCCATCGCCCGCGGCGCGGCCGTCCGCCGCGAGGAGAAGAAGCAGGCCTCCCTCGCCGACATGGTCACCACCGCGCAACGGGAATTCGACCGCGGCAACCTCTCGAAGGCGGTCCGGCAATGGGAGGCCGTGCTCAGCGCCGATCCCACCCGCGGCGCGCCCCAATACTACCAGGCGGAGGAGGGCATCCGCGCCGCCAAGGACAAGATGAAGGCGGACAGCAAGAAGGCGTACGCGGCCGGCCTCGCCGCCTACAAGAGCGGCGACCTCATCACCGCCCGCAGCCAGCTCGCCGCCACGGTCAAGACCGACCCCTACAACGACGCCGCCGCCTCGCGCCTGGACGAGGTGCGCAAGCGCCTCAAGGAGCAGGCGTCGGAGATCTACAAGGAGGCGCGCGTCCTGGAGGACATCAACCAGACCGACAAGGCGCTGGCGCTCTACCAGAAGGTGCTCACCTACGTGGACGACCCCGGTGATTCGCTCGCCACGAAGGCGCAGGGGCGCATGAACGCGCTGATGCAATGATGCTTTTCTGGCTCCTGGCGGTGGCGCCGGGATGCGCCCATCGCGCCGCTCCTCCACTCGCCACGCTCGTCGAACCCGCCGCTCGGGCCCCGCTCGCCCCCGCCGTCCGGTCCGCGCTCGAGGCGGGTGCATCCGACCTCGACGTGTCGGTCCGGCGGGATGCCATCGCCGCGCTCCTCGCCGCCGATCCGGCGCCCGCCGGCGGGGCATGGGGCCAACGGGGCCGCTTCGACCCGTCCGAGTACGTGCAGCGCTCCGCCGTCGACGCCCTCGCGGCCCGCGTCGCGGAGCCCGCGTCCCGGACGCTCCTCCGCACCCTCGTGGACGACACGAGCGCCGCCCCCTGGGCGCGCGGCGGGGCGGCCCTC
>JAKFCH010000146.1:0-71179 GCA_036676765.1 Deltaproteobacteria bacterium | reverse complement strand
TGCGTGGTGCCGCACGCGAGGAGGCCACCGGCGAGGAAGACGGAGAGGACGTGGCGCAGGAAGCCTCCAGGTCGAGCTTCCTAACGCCCATGTCCAGATTCTGTCGTCGCCGCTGAAAGGAGCGGCTCGCCCCGCCGTTGCGCCGCTGGAGGTCCTCCGATGAAACGTCTCGCCCTGCTTCTCCTCGCGCTCCCCACCTTCGCCCTCGCCCAGGACGACGAGGAAGCGCCCCCCCGAAACGTCCTCTACCAGAAGGCCACGGAGATCGACTTCACCGAGGTGGACGTCAACGCCGCGCTCAACCGCCCCTCGATCCAGATCACCTTCGAGGCGAGGCGCACCGCGTTCAACTTCATCCGTCTGCGCAGCGACTTTTCCGCAGAGCTCGACGACTCGGTCGGCGAGGTCAAGTAGCCACGCGGGCGCCTTCGAGGCACGGCCCCGCACGCGGCGAGGGGGATGTGACACACCCAGACGAGCTTCGACAGGTCGGGGCCGCGCTTCGATGGGGGCCTGGTCGCCCGTGCGTACATCGAGGGCCACAACCCGGTGGACTACCATGGTGCGACCGTACCTTTTCGTTCTCCTCGCCGCGTGCCAGGGCGGCCTCTTCGGCGACGACGCCGACCCCTCGGGTCCGGACGAGGGGGAGTCGGGCCTCGTGCCCTCCGTCACCCTCCTCAACCCCGCCGAGGGCGAGGGCTACTACGGCGCCGACATCCCCGTCCGCTTCGAGGTGAAGGACTTCACCTTGGACGCGGCGGGGCTCGGGGGCGCCAACGCGCCGGACCGCGGCCACGCCCACGTGTACCTCGACGGCGAGCTGCGCGGTGACGCGGCGGAGGCCGAGATCGAGGTGGCCGGCGTCTTCGAGGGCACCCACACCCTCGAGGTCCGCCTCGCCACCAACGATCACACCGAGCTCGACGCCGAGGCGTTCCGCGAGTTCCCCGTCGCCATCCCCATCGTGGCCGTCGCCTCGCCCTCCGACGGCGCCGTGCTGGCCAGCAGCAACACGCCGGTGAGCTTCAGCGTGGCGGGCTTCGACGTGCTCCCGACGCGCGGAGAGGCCGACCTGTTCGGAGAGGGCCACGTCATCGTGAAGGCCGACGGCGCCTTCCGCGACTGGTCGGTCGATCCGCTGCTCCCCGTCGAGGTGACAGGGCTCGCGCCCGGCCCCCACACGGTGCAGATCGAGCTGGTCTCCAACACCGGCAAGCCGCTCTCGCCGCCGGTGCAGACGGAGGTGTCCGTCACCGTGCCCGACACCGCGCCCGGCGTGTACTTCGACCGGGAGGTGGCGGCCGCCCCGTGGGACAGCGCGGTGCTGCCCCTCTCGCTCACCACGTCCAACTTCACCCTCGCCGAGCCCGACGGCACCGGGCTCCCCCTCCCCGGCGTCGGCAACTGGCACCTGTACATGGACGGCGAGTGGGTCGAGGGCGCGGCGCGGAGCGAGATCCTCCTCGAGAACCTCGCCCCCGGCGAGCACCTCTTCGAGGTGGTCCTCGCCGGCAACGACATCATCGAGCTCCCGGTGCGCGACCGCATGTGGGTCACCATCCCGGCGGATCGCCCCAACGTCATGGTCACCCAACCGGGCCGCGACTGGGCGATGGGGCCCTCCTTCGAGGTCACCTTCGGCACCGAGAACTTCACGTTGGACGGCGGCGCCATGGGCGGCGCCAACGCGCCCCACGCCGGCCACGCCCAGGTTTGGGTCGACGGCGTGATGGTCGGCGAGACGGCCGCGGGCCTCCACGCGGTGAGCGGGCTCCTGCCGGGCCCGCACGAGCTCCGCGTCGAGCTGGTCAACAACGACCGCACGCCGCTCGACCCGCCGGTGTACTCGGCGTTCCCGTTCGTGGTCCGGTAGGGGGGCCCTCCCCTCCCCGTGCGCCGCGACGCTACCGAGCGGCGGCGACCGTGAGCGTGTCGATCACGGATCCTGGGGCGTTCGCCGCCATGGCGAACGCCCACAGCGGCCACACCAGGAGGGCCAGCACCCGCCCGAGCGTACGCCCGGGGGAGGGGCTGGACTCGCCGTTCATGATCTCCTCCTCGGTGAGCGGCGGGCCGGACCGGAAGGCGACGATGACCGCGGGCACGCCGGCGAGCGCGAAGAGGACCCACCCGAGCGTGGCCTGCGCGCCGATCTCCGCGGACATCGCGGCGAGGACCATGTTCCGCTGCTCCGGGTCCACGTTGGCGAGCGCCGCAAAACCCAACGTCCACCCGTAGGTCTGGAGCGCCAGCTCGCACGCGCCCACCAGCGTGACCCAGGCCGCGGCCGCGACCATGCCCCCCTCGGGGCCGTTGTGCTTCGTGTGGTCGTTGGCCGTGGCGAGCGCGAGGGGCACCACGCCGAGCCCGTAGAGGAACATCCGCCCGAGCACCCAGCCGATCGGCGTGTACTGGACGAGCCCCACGAGGGGGAGGAGCGCGGTGAGCCCGGCGACGCCGAACACCACCACCGGCACCACCCAACGCCGCGGCGCGCGCACGCCCGCCGCGAGGCCCCCGAGCGCGAGCACCCCCGCCACGGGCACGGCGAGGAGGCCGAACCACCCCTGGCTCATCCCCTCCGCGAGCCCCGCCGCCATGATCGTGGCCCGTGACGCGGGATCGACCTGGGAGGCGGCGTCCGTCGTGACATCGTACGCCCACATCGACCCGCTCCCGATGAGGAGGGGCACGACACAGAGCGGCGCCACCGCGAGGATGGGGGGCACGCGCCACCGGAGCCCGAGCAGCACCGCGCAAACGAGCGCCCAGAGCGCGCCCCCCACGAACACGAGGAGGTGGAGGTGGGCGAAGATGCCGGCCTGTCGGTAGGTATCGACCACGGAATACATGAAACGCTCGGGTGGGGTCGGGGGGGTGTAATGGTCTCGGAGGTCGTTCGCCAACGATCCACGGTTGGGTACGCGCCCGACCGGCGGCCTCGGCATCGACCGGCGTCCGCCGTGCCGTTAGGAGGCACGATGCCCGAGATCCCCCTCCGCCTCGACGAGCGCATCCCCGAGAAGGGCTTCGCCCATCCCGACGACATGCTCGGCGCCTTCCTCGCGTGGGTGGCCGACACCGGCGTGACCCTCTACCCCCACCAGGAGGAGGCGGTCCTCGAGATCTTCGCGGGCAACCACGTCGTCCTCGACGCGCCCACCGGCTCGGGCAAGTCGCTCGTCGCCGTAGCGCTCCACTTCAAGACCTTCTGCGAGCTCGGCAAGACCTGGTACACCGCGCCCATCAAGGCGCTGGTGAGCGAGAAGTTCTTCGCGCTCTGCAAGATCTTCGGGCCCGAACACGTCGGGATGATGACGGGTGACGGCGCGGTCAACCGCACCGCCCCCATCCTGTGTTGCACCGCCGAGATCCTCGCCAACCTCGCGCTGCGCGAGGGGGAGGACGCCAAGGCCGACACGGTGGTGATGGACGAGTTCCACTACTACGCCGACCGTGACCGCGGAATGGCGTGGCAGATCCCGCTCCTGACCCTGCCCCAGGCCACCTTCCTGCTCATGTCCGCCACGTTGGGAGACACCCGTGTCATCCGCGAGGACTTGGAGAAGCGCACCGGGCGCACCGTGGCGGAGGTCCGCGGCGCGCTCCGCCCCGTCCCGCTGGTCTACGAGTACAGCATGCGCCCCATCCACGAGGCCATCGGGGAGCTCGTGCGCGGCGGGCGGGCGCCCGTCTACGTGGTCCACTTCACGCAGAGCGCCGCCACCGAGCAGGCGCAGGCGCTCATGAGCGTCGACTACTGCACGAAGGACGAGAAGAAGGCCCTCGCCGAGGCGGTGAAGGGGTTCCGGTTCCACAGCCCCTTCGGTGCCACGATGCGGCGCTACGTGATGCACGGCGTGGGCCTGCACCACGCGGGCCTGCTCCCCCGCTACCGGCTCCTCGTCGAGCGGCTCGCCCAACAGGGACTCCTGAAGGTCATCTGTGGCACGGACACGTTGGGCGTCGGCATCAACGTGCCGATCCGCACCGTGCTGTTCACCCAGCTCTGCAAGTTCGACGGAGAGAAGGTCGGCCTGCTCAAGGTGCGCGACTTCAAGCAGATCGCCGGGCGCGCCGGCCGCGCGGGCTTCGACACCGTCGGCTACGTCGTGGTGCAGGCCCCCGAGCACATCATCGAGAACGCGCGGGTCGACGCCCGGGTGACCGACCCCAAGAAGCGCCGCAAGATCGTCAAGGCCCAGCCACCCGCCAAGGGCTACAAACACTGGGACGAGGAGATCTTCAAGCAGCTCGTGGAGCGGCCGCCGGAGGCCCTCGAGAGCACGTTCTCGGTCGACCACGGGCGCCTCCTCGCGCTCATGCAGCACGCCGAGGAGACCACCGGGGATGCGCGGCCCGGCTACGACGCCATGCTCGAGCTCATCGACAAGAGCCACGCCTCCGCGGGGGAACGCGAGAGGCTCAAATCGCAGACCGAGGACATGCTCGTCAGCCTCGCCAACGCCGGGCTCGTCGGCGCCACGGGCGTCGAGACCGGCGGCCCGCTCGAGCTCGATCCCACGCTCCAGAGCGACTTCAGCCTGCACCACTCGCTCTCCCTGTTCCTCCTCCACGCGCTCGGCCAGATGGATCCCACCTCTCCGACGCACACGTTGGACACCGTGAGCTGGGTCGAGGCCATCCTCGAGAACCCCCGCCCGGTGTTGCTACGCCAGGAGGACAAGGCCAAGTACCAGCTCATCCAGGAGCTGAAGGCGCAGGGCGTGCCCTTTGAGGACCGCATCGCCGCGCTGGAGGACGTGACCTGGCCAAAACCCAACGCCGCGGCCATCTACGAGTTCTTCAACGCCTACACGGCGCGCCACCCGTGGGTCAACGGCGAGGCGATCCGCCCGAAGGGCGTGGTGCGGGAGATGGCGGAGTCGTTCATCTCCTTTGCGGACTACGTGAAGGATCTCGGGCTTCAGCGCTCCGAAGGCGTGCTCCTGCGCTACCTCACCGAGGTCTACAAGGCACTCGTGCAGAACGTGCCGGTCGATCTTCACACCGACGCCCTGACCGACCTCATCGCATGGCTGCGCACGATGCTCGGCATGGTCGACGCGAGCCTGCTCACCGAGTGGGAGACCCTGATGGCGGGTGGAGACGCCCCCGCCATCGACGCCTCCCGCCCGGTCGACATCTCGGAGGACCGCCGCTCGTTCATGGCCCGCGTGCGTGCCGAGCTGCATGCGCTGGTGCGCGCGCTGTCACGCCGGGACTGGGAGGAGGCCGCCGCGAGCGTCCGCCGCGCGGAGGACGGCCCGTGGGCGCCCGAGGACTTCGAGCACGCCCTCGCGCCGTTCCTCGACGAGTTCGGGGATGTCGCGTTCGACCACCGCGCCCGCCTCGCGACCCTCACCTCGGTGAAGCCCGACGGCCCCCACCGCTGGATCGTGCGGCAGGCCCTGGTCGCCCCCCTGGCGCCCCACGCGGCGGACACCTACGCGTTCGAGAGCGAATCCCGCGGCACGGTGGAGGAGGAGGAGGTCGCGCGTTGGTCGATCGAGGGCCGCATCGACCTGCGGGGCGACACCAACCCGGACGGGCCGCTCGTCGAGCTCGTGGCGATCGGGGAGTAGGCCGATCGGCGCGCGCGCCGGCGCCTACCACCAGTCGGGGATGCGGATCCACACGGGCTCGCCGTCGAGGTAGAGCTCGCTCTCGGCGAAGGAGGCGAGCACCGCGCCCACCGGCGTGGCGTTCCGCCAGGTGATCTCGTACTGCTTCGAGTCCGTGGCCACGATCTCGGCGGAGACCCCGAGGCTGTCCGCGAGCGCCTCGACGTCCGCCGAGGTGGCCGTGTCGACGAACGTGACGAGCGCGACGCCGCCCTCGTAGTCGTAGCGTTGGGTGAGCGAGTCGAACGAGCCGGACTCGCCGTTGTAGCGGAACAGGAACCAGTCGCCCGCGGCCCCGGAGAAGGTGTTGGACGCGAAGGTGCCCGTGCCGGTCGACGCCACCGTCGTGCACGTGTCCCACGCGGCCTCGGCCGTGTACGGCGTCTCCGGCGCGATCACGAACCCGGCCCACTCGCCGCCCTGGGCGTTGATGGAGACGGAGTCGACCGCGACGGCGCTCCCGGCCTCGAAGAGCTCGACGCCGAGGGAGCACTCGGACCGGAGGTACCCCGGGGCGGTGGTCGCGACGATCCCGGCGTAGGGCTCCCCGAGCTCGGCCAGCTCCTCGGCGGGCTTGTCCCCAGGGGCGATGTCCTCGCCACACGCGGCGAGCAGGGGGAGCAGGGCGAGGAGGCGGGGCATGGGAACTCCACGGACACGGGGCGGCCGTCATCGTAGCGGACGCGGGCGTGACCGCCAACTCATCTCTCCGGCGGCTTCGGGGCGCCGCCGTGCGGCCCCTTCGGATGCACGAGCGGGGGGACGATCAGCGAGACGCTGATCGAAACGAGCAGGATCCCCCCGATGATCCCGAGGGAGAGCCCGATCGGGAACTTGCCGCCCATCGCCTCGTTGAGCCACGCCATCTTCAGCCCCACGAACACGAGGACGAGCGCGAGGCCGTACTTCAGGAGGTAGAACCGGTCGAGCACGTTCGCGAGCATGAAGTAGAGGGAGCGCAGCCCCAGGATCGCGAAGATGTTGGAGGTGAAGACGATCAGCGGCTCCTCGGTGAGGGCGAAGATCGCCGGCACCGAGTCGACCGCGAAGACGATGTCGGTGGCCTCGATGACGGCGAGGGCGACGAGCAGGGGGGTCCCGTAGACGACGCCGCCGCGCCGCACGAAGAACCGCTCGCCCTGCAGCGTCGGGGTGATCGGGAGGAAGCGCCGGACGAGCCGCACCACCGGGTTCTTCTCGGGCTCGATCGCCGCCTCGGGGCGGAACATCAGCTTGATTCCGGTGAGGACGAGGAAGGCGCCCGCGAGCACGACGACCCAGTGGTACTGCAGGAGCACGGCCCCGAGGGCGATGAAGATCGCCCGGAAGACCAACGCGCCGAGGATGCCGTAGAACAGCACCCGGTGCTGGGACCGCGGGGGCACGGCGAAGTACGAGAACACGACGGCGAACACGAAGAGGTTGTCGACGGCGAGCGCCTTCTCGACGAGGTAGCCGGTGAGGAATTCGAGGCCGACCTGCTCCGCGGCCTCCGTCGGGTCGAAGCCGGGGACGGCGAGCAGGCGTTCGTCGACGGCGAAGCGCGCCTTCGCCCAGAGGTAGAGGCCGCCGTTGAACAGGAGGGCAAGGGTCACCCAGACCGCCGTCCAGACGGCCGACTCCGTGAAGGTGATCGCGTGCGGGTCCCGGTGGAAGACGCCGAGGTCGAGCGCGAGCATGGTGAACACGAAGCCGAGGAACGCCGCGTACACCCACCAGGTCTCGGCGAAGGGCAACAGCGGGACATCCATCGGGCGCGCCTCGCCTTCAAGATGCTCCCTGGGAGGACCTGGACGAAGCGGCTTCCACCCGGGGTTTTGCCCGGGGGGTCCATGTTCGACATCCAGCATCTCAATTGCGGGACGATGTGCCCGTGGGGCGGCAGCCTCGTGGATGGCATCTCCGACGGCCTGACCGCGCGGCTCGTGTGCCACTGCCTGCTCGTCGAGACCGACGAGGGGCTCGTCCTCGTCGACACCGGCTTCGGCGCGCGCGACGTGGCCGAGCCCTACCCGCGGCTCGCCCGCTCGTTCACCTCCCTGCTGCGTCCGCGCCTGCTCACCGAGGAGACCGCCCTCGCGCGGCTCCACGCGCGCGGCTACCGCGCGGCCGACGTGCGGCACATCGTGCTCACCCACCTCGACTTCGACCACGCGGGCGGCCTCGAGGACTTTCCCCACGCCCAGGTCCACGTCCTCGCGGCGGAGCTCGACGCCGCCACCCACCGCAAGGGCTCGGTCGCGAAGGGCCGGTATCGGCCGCGCCAATGGGACGAGGGCGTCCGATGGCGGACCTACCGGGACGAGGGCGAGCCCTGGTTCGGCTTTCCCGTCGTGCGGGCCCTCGAAGGGCTCCCGCCCGACATCCTCCTCGTGCCCCTCGCCGGGCACACGCTCGGGCACGCGGGCGTGGCGGTGCGCGGGCGGGACCGGTGGGTGCTCCACGCGGGCGACGCCTACTTCTACCGCGAGGAGCTCGACGCGAAGGAGCCCCACTGCACCCCCGGCCTGACCGCGTACCAGGCGCTCATGGAGGTGAACCGGCCGCTCCGGCTCGCCAACCAGGCGCGCCTGCGGGAGCTCTCGCGGCGGCACGGCGACGAGGTGCGGATCCTCTGCGCGCACGACGCCATCGAGCTCGAAGGGCGGGGGCGCCCGATCGCGGCCAAGCATCCGGCGCGGATCCTGGAGCCCGTCTAGAAGATTGGTTGCCCGTCCGATCGAAAAAGCTCCCAGGAGCAGGCCGTTCCGATCTACAAATCCGGGATGGCACTCTTCCTCCTCGCCGCGTGCGGGCCCGTCGTCGTCTCGCTCGCGCCCGCCCCCGTCGCGGAGGGGGCGCCCCGCACCCCCGTGGCGGACGGCGATCTCCCCGACGCGCTCGTCGATTGCGCTGGCGGTGGCGACTTCACCACCATCGGTGACGCCGTGGCCGCCGCCGTCGACGGCGATCTGGTCCACGTCGCCCCGTGCACCTACACGGAGTCCATCGACTTCGCGGGCAAGGCGCTGCGCATCGTCTCGACGGGCAGCTCCGCCGACACGTTCGTGGACGGGCGCGGCGGCGGCGCGGCGGTGCGCGCGGTCCTCGGCGAGGGCACCGGTACGACGCTGGAGGGCTTCACCATCTCCAACGGCGGGAGCGCGGTCGAGCCCGCCGTCTACGTCGACTTCGCCTCCCTGCGCCTCGTCGACGTGGTGCTCTCGGACAACCGCGGCTGGGCCACGATCTACGGAACGAGCGCGGACGTCGAGCTCGCCGGCGTGACCGTCGCGGGCAACCGGACGAGCTCCGGGGTCGCCGTCTACATGTCGCGCGGCGGGCTCGTCGCGTCGGACCTCGTCGTCGACTGCGACGCCGGGAGCACCGGCATCCTCCTCGGCCACGGCTCCGGAGTGCTCGATCGTGCGGAGATCGCCTGCGGGGGCGGCGTCGCGACCGACTGGAGCCACGCCGTGGGGCGGATCCAACGGAGCGTGTTCGAAGGCGCCGTCACCATCCTCGCGGAGGACGACCACTACGACGACTACGTGAACATCGCGAACACCGTGGTCGACGGCAGCGTGAGCGCCACCTACGGCTCGTTGACCGTGCGGAACTCCGTCGTCAGCGGGGGCATCACCCTCTCGCAGGTCTACCTCGCCACCGTCATCGAGGGCAGCGTCGTCACCGACGCGCCGTGCGGCATCCAGGCCGACACCGCCGACTTCACCGTGCGCAACAACCTCTTCTGGGGGAACGGCGCCGACGCGTGCGGCCTCCTCCCGAACCCGGTGGATCTGAACGAGAACCGGGCGGCGGACCCCTCGTTCACCGACGCTCCGGGCGGCGACTGGAGCTTGCGCGTCGGTAGCCCCGCGGTCGACGCCGGCCCCGACGAGCCCGAATACACCGACGTGGACGGCACCCGGAACGACATCGGCGTCCACGGCGGCCCGCTCTCGATCGGGGGTGGCTGGTGAGCCGCGTGGCCTGGGCGCTCCTCCCGAGCCTGCTCGTCGCCTGCGAGCCCGGCGGCATCACGCTGGGCGACAAGGTGGACACCGGGGTCGACGACACCGACGCGGTCGACACGGACGAGACCGATACCGACACGGACGAGACCGACACGGACGACACGGACGACACCGACGTCGACGACTCCGGAGACACCGACCTCCCCGGCTTTCCCGACTACGACTGGCTCGTCGACTGCGAGGGCGCGGGCGACTTCCTCACCATCCAGGCCGCGATCGACGCCGCCACCTCGGGGGATCGCATCGGCCTCGCGCCGTGCGTGTACCACGAGCGCATCGACTATCGCTCCAAGTACCTCGACATCTTCGGTATCGAGGGCTCGGCGCACACGACCATCGACGGGGACGGTGGCGGCACCGTCGTGGACGTCGAGGTCGCCGAGACCGACGGCACGCGGCTCGCCGGCGTCACCGTCACCGACGGCTACGATCCCGCCGGCGGCTCCGCGCTGGAGGTCTACTACGCGGCGCTGAAGCTCGAGGATGTCGTGTTCGCCGGCAACGGTGAGAGCTTCGCCGTCGCGTCGCTGAACGTGGGGTGGGTCGACATGGTCGACGTGGTGTTCGAGGACAACGCCGTCGTCGCGGGCGGCCAGGCGATCTGGACCGACGGCGGCATCCTCACCGCGACGCGCCTGCGCGCGGACTGCGGCGCGGGCGACTACGCCCTCTGGCAGCACAACGCCACGCTGCTCCTCGACACCGAGCTCACGTGCGACGCCGGCTACGGCCTCTACTCCTACCACGGCGAGATCCAGCTCAAGCGCTCGCGGGTCGAGGGCGGGATCGCGGGGATCTACGCCTACGACGAGGAGGACACCCCCTCGGAGCGCGCGTACCTCTACAACTCCGTGATCGGCGGCGGCGTCGAGGGCGCCCGGCTCGAATACATGAGCGTGTACGTCGCGAACAGCGTGTTCTGGGGCGCGGAGGCGGGCCTGTCCCTGCTCGGGGACAGCAGCGCGAGCTGGATCGTGTCGAGCGTGTTCGTGGACAGCGCCTGCGGCATCGCGTCGGACGCGTCCTACACCGCCACCCACAACGCCTTCTGGGGAAACGCGGCGGACACCTGCGGCCTCGCGTCCACGAGCTCCGTGACCGCCGATCCCCGCTTCGTGTCCTTCCCCGACGACCTCTCGGTGGAGCCGTCGAGCCCGCTCGTCGACGCCGGCTACCCCGAGGCGGCCTGGAACGACCGCGACGGATCGCGCAACGACATCGGCGTCGACGGCGGACGGTGGGCGGACTGACGCGGCTCGGCGCCCGCTACTCCCCCTCCTCCCCGGGCCGGCGGGCCACCGGCGGCGGTCCGGCCTGGAGATCCTCGGGGCCGTGAGGGGGCTCCCCCGGCGCGCGCCCGCGCAGCTCGTGGGCACCTCGCCCCGGCTCCGGGGTCGTCGCCTCCCGCGGGTGGGGGTGCTTCTTCGGCTCCCCGCCACGGTTGCGGTGTCCCTCCTCGCCCGGCTGCTTCGGCTCGCCCGCGTTCGGCGGTGGGCCGCTCGACGCGGCCTCGGCCCCGCCCGCGGCCGAAGCCCCCCCCTTCGCGCGCAACGCCCGCGCGGCCCGCCCGTTCGGCCCCTCCTCCGCGGCCCAATGTTCGAGCCGCTCGCGCTCGCGCGCGTCGTCCCGTCCCTCGTTGCCGGGGTGGAGGAGGCGCTCCTCGCCGGGGGCCGTCCCCTCTCCGGCCCGCGGTACGTGCTGCGTCCGCTCCTGCTGGAGCTGCCGCCACTTGCGATCGTCCTCACCGCCCATTTCGCCCCTCCCCCTTCCTCGAAGTGAAGCACGCCCGGTCACCGGCGGGTCACCGGTGCTGCGGGGCATCCGAGGTTGCCGGCTCGTGCATCTGCAGCCACATCTCGAGCTCCTGGATCTCCGCGGTCTGATCGGTGATCACCCGCTGCGCGATCGCCTTGAGGTCCGGGTCCGTCCCGTACTCGAGCTCCACCTGGGCCATGTCGATGGCGCCCTGGTGATGCGCGATCATCAACCGCGCGAAGTCCAGGTCGGTGTCCCCCATCACGACGCTCGACATCTCGTCGTGCATCACCTGCACGTGCTCCATGTAGGCGGCCGACGAATCGTGCATGCCGCCCGCCGGGCCGCCGCCCCTCCCCATTCCGCCGCCGCCGTCGGGAGCCGCCGCGACGAGCAACGCGGCGCCGACGATCGAGGCGATGCCCAGCACGACTCTCCACATGATTCGGCCCCCCCCGCTTGGATAAGGACCGGATCGGGGGGCGGCCTTCGGCTCATCCGTACGCTCGGCGCGGGCGCCCGACCGATCGCCTTGGGCCAAAAACATCGAAGCCGGCGTTCCGATTACTCGAAACGCCGGCTTCCATTCTTTCGAATGTGGTTGCGGGGGCCGGATTTGAACCGACGACCTTCGGGTTATGAGCCCGACGAGCTACCTGGCTGCTCCACCCCGCGACGATGTTGTTCGCCCCTCTTGCGAGCGGCTCCGCGAATGCCTGGTCAGGGCGGTTCCACAAAACCCGGAATCCGGGTCCTCGACGAGCGAAGACCCGGATCCCGACAGTTCAGTGGTTGCGGGGGCCGGATTTGAACCGACGACCTTCGGGTTATGAGCCCGACGAGCTACCTGGCTGCTCCACCCCGCGGCGGTGCCTGCCTATTAACCTTGCGGTTCTGCCTGTCAAGGCGCTTGCGCATCCACTCCTCGTTGGGCTTCGCGAAGCCGACCTTGCTGCCACGGGCCTTCCGACCCACGGCGGACGCGGGTACGCCGTTCGCGAGGTCGTGCAGGCGCTGCACCTCCTCGAACGTCAACGCCCGGTACTCGCCGCGCTCGAGGCCGCGGATGCTGATGGTCGCGAACGACTCGCGACGCAGCTTGCTGATGGGGTGGCCCACCTCAGCGAGCATGCGGCGGACGAGGCGGTTCTTGCCCTCGGTCACGGTGATCTCGACCCAGGTGTTGCCGGTCTCGGTGCTCTCGAGGACGCGCGCCTTGCACGGGGCGGACTTGCCGTCCTCGAGCATCACGCCTTCCTGGAGGCGCTGGATCGTGCGATCGGACGGCGTCTTCCACACCTTGGCGAGGTAGCGCTTCGGCACGCCCGTGCTCGGGTGGGTGAGCTTGTGGGCCAGCGGCCCGTCGTTCGTGAGGAGGAGCGCGCCTTCGGTGTTGATGTCGAGGCGCCCGACGGGCTCGACGCGGTCCGACACATTCGCGAGCAGCTCGAGCACCGAGGTGCGGCCGCCCGGATCGTCACGACCGGTGATGTACCCCTTCGGCTTGTAGAGGAGGAAGTACACCTTGTGGGCGGCGGTCTTCTGGACGTACCGCCCGTCCACCTTGATGCGGTCCTTCACGGGATCGACCGGGTGACCGGGGTGGGACACGACCGTGCCGTTCACCTCGACCTTTCCCTCTTCGATCATCCGCTCGGCTTCGCGACGGCTCGCGATCCCACGTTCGGCCATCACCTTGGCGAGGCGCCGCTTTCCATCCAACTCTTCCATTTCGACTCCCAGACCGTCCTCACGACGGGCAAAAACCGCGACTAACACAGGTCGGCGCCTTTGGCTACCGCCCCTCCGGGCCGCCCCCGTCCGGGAACGGCACGACGCCGCCGTCGGGCGGATCGTCGTCGCGCAGGGCGCGCAGGTCCTTGAGCGTGGGCAGGTCGGCGAGGCTGCGCATTCCGAAGAGCTCGAGGAAGGCGGGGGTGGTGCCGTAGGTGAGCGGCCGCCCCGGATCCTCGGACCGCCCCACCACCTTGAGCAGCCCGCGATCGAGCAGCATGCGGAGCACGCCGCCGCAGTCCACGCCGCGAATGTCGTCCACGACACCCTTCGACACCGGCTGGCGGAACGCGACCACCGCGAGGGTCTCGAGCGCGGGACGCGAGAGCCGGACGGGCTTTCCGCCCCGGACGGCGGCCACCCAGGGGGCGAGGCGGGCCTCGGTGCGGAGCTGCCAGCCATCCCCGACCGGCGCGAGGCGCACGCCCGATCCGGTGCGACGGAGGCGCTCGCCCAGGGCCTCCAGGGCGGACTCGATCAGCCCGGTATCGAGCTTCAATGCGGCGGCGAGCTGCGCCACGGTGACGACGCCCACCGACGCGAACAAGCACGCCTCGACCGCCGGGACGAGGAGCTCGGGCGGCGGAGGGCCCCCCTCCCCTTCCCCCTCGGGCTCCGGCTCCCGCTCGACGCCGACGGGACGCAGGACGAAGACGTTGTCGTCGTCATCGGTGTCAGACATCGCGGTCAGCCATCGACGGGCTCGTCATCGTCGTCGTCGTGCTCCTCGACGGGGAGCGCGGAGAGGTCGGCCTCCGCGAGGCTCACCTTCCCGGTCACGTGGATGGCGCCGAGGTGGATGTGCTGGTTCACGTCGACGAACTGCAGCCGCGCCATCTCCAGCACGCCGAGGAAGGTGAAGATGCGACGGGCGCGCGTGCCGACCTCCAGCAGGAGCTCGGAGAGCAGGGTCTGCTCCCCCGGCGGCACGCGGCCCAGGATCCAGCGCACCGTGTCGGCGAACGAGAAGCGCTCCCGGACCACGCGGTGCTGGTGCGGCGGGCGCGCGGCGCGCTCGGCCACGGCGTAGAAGAGGCGCAGGAGACCGAAACGGTCCATCCCCGGATCGATGTGCTGCTCGTCGGGCGCCGGGGGCTCGGCCGGGCGGGCGAACACGTCGCGGTCGAGCCGCTCGCGCTTGCCCAGCTCCTCCGCGGCGTCGCGGAAGCGTTCGTATTCGAGGAGGCGCCGGGCGAGGGCCTCGCGCGGGTCGATCTCCTCCTCCTCGTCCTTGGCCTCGGCCGCCCGGGGCAGGAGCTCGCGCGCCTTCAACTGGCAGAGCGTGGCGGCCATCACGAGGTAGTCGCCCGCCTGGTCGACATCGATCTCGTCGGCCTGGTCGAGGAACGCGAGGTAGCTGTCGCAGATGCGCGCCACGGGGATGTCCCGCACGTCGACGCCTTCCCGGCGGACCAGGAAAAGCAGCAGCTCGAGGGGCCCGTCGTACACCCCGATATGGACCGGGGGGTCGGCGATTCGGGCCGCGCTCGACAGGTTGGGAGCCTGTAGCGCGAGCATTCGGTGGGGGGCTGTCGGGGCGGGAGGGAGGGGGGTCGGCTCCGGTTTGACGGAGCGCGGGGAGCCCTGTTTCTACCGGATCGGACCGGCCTTGACAACGCGAGCGGCCGAGATAGTTGGCGTCGCCCAGAACTTGGAGATTCCCGTGGCTCACCACAAGGACGCGATCAAGCGCATCCGCACCAGCCAGGCCGCCAATGTGCGGAACCGGGCGAACCGTTCCCGCATGCGCAGCAAGGTCAAGGAGCTCAAGTCCCTCGTCGTCGGTGGCGATCACGCCGCCGCCGCGGCGGACCTGCCCTCGACCGTGTCGTTGCTGCACAAGCTCGCGCAGAAGGGTGTCATCCACCCGCGCAACGCCGCCCGCCGCATCAGCCGCCTCGCCAAGGCGGTCAACGGCCTCAAGCCGTCCGACAAGGCCGAATAGCCTTCCGGTCGTAGCGCGTAGCGCCCACGTTCGCTCCCTGGCTTCGGCCTCGGGGCGCACTTGGTGTTTTTGTCCGGGCGCGTCCCTCGCTGCGCTCGGGCCAGGCCGCTTCCGGGCTCCGTCTTCGCCTCCGGTCGTCCGTGCGTCCGGTCGCGGACGCCCGAACGCCCGGACGGACCGGCCGCTCGCGCGGCCGCCCTCCGCGTCCTTCGCGCGGCCGTGTCGAGTCAGCGCTGGACGAGCCGGGTCAGCGCTGGACGAGCCGGAGCACGAACGCCTCGAAGATCCGCCGGTCCCCCGCGCGTGACGAGTTCATCGCGCGGTTGACCGACGCGAGCTCCTCGAGCATCGCCGAGGGGGACACCGGGCGCTTCGCCACCACCTCGCGGATCATCCGCAGCTTCTGCGGCGGCATCCGGATGTTGGCCTCCCGCTCGGAGATGCCCCGCCGCATCGCGTCCTGCAGGGCGAGCACCTGGCGGAGCTGCCACGCGACCGAGGCGAGCAGCTTGTGCGGCGCCTCGCCGTCCTCGAGGAGGCGGTGGAGCGTCGAGAGCCCCCGATCGGCGTCGCGGGCCACGATGGCGTCGGTGAGCGCCCACACGTCGGCCTCGGCCGTCGACGCGCACACCTCCTCGACCACCGCCCGGGTCACCGTGCCGCCGGGACCGACGAAGTCCGCGCACTTCTCCGCGTCGGCCACGACCAGGGAGAGCTCGCCGCCGACGTACTCGACGAGGAGCGCGGCCGCGTCCCGCTCGATGCGCGCGCCCCGCTCCTGCACGCGCGTGGTGGCGAACGCGATGGGATCGATGCCCTCGCCGTCGAGCTTGAGGACCACGCCCACCTTCTTGGCGGCGTTGCTGATGCGGAGCCCACGATCGACCCCGCCGGACGCGCCCGGGAACTTCTCTCCGGAGAGCACGAGCACCGTCGTCGGGCAGGGGGCGCCCACGTAGGCGAGCACGGACTCGAGCAGCGCCGCGTTGGCGTCCTGCACCTGGCGGATGACGACGAGCCGGCGGGGGGCCATCATCGGGGCGGTCGCGGCCACGTCGCGGAACGCGAGGGCGCCGTCCTCGCCCGCCGTGAACACGGCGTGGTTGAACGCGGCCACCGGCCCGCTGGCGATGGCCACCCGGACCTCCTCCTCGGCCTGGCGCACGAGGAGAGCCTCGGGCCCGATCAGGACGTAGACGGGCGGCGGGTTCGCGAGCGAGGTGGTGAGCGCGGCGAGCGGGTTCATGTGCGGACCGTTCTACCCCGGCAACGGGCATCTCGGGCGGCCCCGGCTAGAGCGTGACCGTCCTTCCCGGACCGAGCACGCGAAGCGGCTGCTGAGGCGCGGCTGCGTGGCTGATGAGGGAGCAGGTCGAGACCTGTGACCGAGGAAGACGCGCGGACGCGCCCAGCAGACGCGAGCGGGCGACGGGAGGGAATGACGGTCACGCTCTTCAGGGCGCGAGCAGCCAGGCGATCCCGTCCTCCGCGGCGAGGCGCGCGAGCATCCGGAACGTGTCCTCCCGCAGTGCCCGCGCCCCCGCGGCATCACCGGGGTCGATCACGGTCCAGGTGCGCGTGCGGGTCGCGATCCGCTCGCCGGCCTCCAGGCGGAGGGTGAGCCGGGCCTCGTAGAGGAGCACGTCCCCCGCGCGCCGGGAGGGCGCCCAGCTCGCGTCGGTCACGGTCACGCGGACGGGTGGCCCCGCGGGATCCAGGGCGCGCCGAGCCGCGAGCGCGGTCGTCAACGACTCCCGCACCCACCCCTCCGCGTCCGGCTCGGCCACGGGCGCGGACACCTCTCCGACCGACCACTCCCCCGACACGGGGAGCACGCCGACGTGCACGGTGCAGGCGATGAGCAGGGTCCAGTACGTTGACATCATCTGTGGGGTCGGGGACCATGCGGTCAGTCCCCCCACTCTGTCAAGGTCACGTCATGCTGCTGTCCGCCTCGCTGCTGGCCCTCGTCACCCTTGCGTTCGCCGATGACGACGCCCCCTCGGAGCCCTCCGACCTGCCGGAGGACACCGCCGAGGAGCCCTCCCCGCCCACCGAATCGGCGCCGACCACGGCCTTCGAGGAGGAGCCCGCGCCGGTCCGCAAGCGCAACTTCCTCATGGAGGTCGGATTCCGCGGCCGGTACATGGATCTTCCTGACGCGATCGTGGACCTCTTCTCGGTCCGCAACGACGAGGCCGGAAGCCTGGTGCCCGAGCGGCCCCACGTCAGCGCATACTCGCTCGGCCTCGAGTTCGTCGTCACCGACAAGAAGGACAACGGCATCTTCTACGTCGAGTACCTCCATCCGATCATCGAGGAGGGGTACTGGGACGACCTGGACGAATACAGCGACGACGGCAAGTGGATCAAGCCCGAAAACTTCGGCCTCGTGCTCATCGGCGCCACCTACGCGAAGGAGGTCCGGGCGACCGACTGGCTCTCCTTCCTCTTCGGGGCCGGCATCGGCGCAGGCATCAAGGTGGGGCAGTTGACCCAGTGGGAGGCTGGCGAGGATCCGGCCGACCCCAAGGGTGACAACAACAACAGCGACGTGTCGTGCGGCACGGCGCCGACCCCGGCCTACGTGCGCAAGGAGAGCTGCGAAAGCGACGGCAACGTCGAGACGCCCCCGATCCTCCCCTACCTGGACATCATGATCGGGCCCAAGTTCAACATCTCCGACCGCGCGAGCATCCGCCTCGAGGGCGGCATCCACGCGTTCCTGCCGTACGGCGGTGGCTCGGTTGGCATCACGTTCTAGTTGCGTACCCGCGGGGCATCGGATAATCGCCGCCGCGCATTGAGATATTGGAGCGAACCCTTGGTTATCGTCACCGTCCGCGACAACGAGCCCTTCGAGAAAGCCCTCCGCCGCTTCCGCCGCAAGGTGGAGCGTGAAGGCATCCGCAAGGACATCAAGAAGAACAGTTTCTACCTCAAGCCGGGGGAGAAGCGCCGCCTCAAGCAGCGCCTCGCCGAGAAGCGTCGCCGTAAGGCCGCTCGCCGCGCCGCGCGCAAGCCCATCATGAAGGGCCCGACCGCCGCGTAGCGTACCGAGCCGACGCGAGTCGGCGCGGTCCCGCCAACCAGGTCTACCCACGCACCTTGCGTGGGTTTTCCTGTTTTTCTGGCCCGCCCACGACCCCGCCTTTTGACGGCGCGCCCCTCCGCGGGGCTCCCGTCGAGGGCGTCGGGCCCCCGTTCAGGGCTTCGGGGCCATCCGCGTCCGCCATGCGGCGTTCTCGAGCGCCCAGGGGTCGGGGGTGGGCGGCTCGAAGCCGGCGAGCGCCCGGCCCGCGGCGTCGGGGAGCGCCTCCGCGAGCTCCACCCGGAAGAGCAACACACCCGGCGCCGCGGCGATCGCGGCCCCGAGGAGCTTGCGCACCTCTTGCGACTCGGGATCCCCGCGCAGCAGCTGCAGCTTCGCCTCGCCCCACTCGACGAAGCCCGGCTCGGCCTCCCCGCCCAGCGCCACGAGGCGTTCCAGCAGGACCCCGATCGCCTCGAGCTCGAACGCGGCGCCGGGCCCACGCCGGTCCACGTGGCCGAGCCCGCTCGCGACGGTCCAGGTCAGGCACGGGACCGCCTCCAACGGCAGCTGCTCGGCGGCCTCGGGGGTGACCCGGTACCCGTCTATGTCGAGCCGCGCCGCGAACGACGACCACCCCAGGAGGCAGCGGTGCCCGTAGCCTTCGGCGATCTCGAGGTGCCTGGCGTCGGTGTCGAGCTGTGCGCGTGTCCACTCGCCCCGCGCGAGGCGGGCCAGGACCCGCGGGTCGGTCGGCGCGAGGGCCAGCTGGGCGAGCAGGATCTCCATCGCGGCGTCGAGGTTGCCGGGCTCGGCGCGCGCGGCCCAGCGGGCATCGACCTCCTCGATCGCCCGGTCACGGTCGGACGGCGCCACGGTGGCGCGCAGCGTGCAGGAACCCAGCAGGAGAAGGAGCACGCGACCTCCGTGCCGGCCCATAGCCCGCGGTCCGGGCGCGAGGTACGAAAGCGCGTGTTGCTCCTCATCGCCGCCTGCGTTCCCCACCCCGGCCCGGTCGGGGCCGCCCCGCCCGCCACCGTCACCGATGTGTCGCCGTCCGTGCCGCCGGGCCGGGCATCCCTCGCCGAGGGCGTCCCGACGGAGCTGACCGTCCTCGACGACGCCGGCCTCGCCTCGCTGCTCGCCAACCCCGGCTCCGAGGCGATGGTGGTCAACTTCTGGGCAACCTGGTGCGGCCCCTGCGTCCGCGAGATGAGCGTGTTCCGCGAGGTCGCTGCCGAGCACCCCGAGGTCCGGTTCGCGCTCGTCAACGTCGAGCGTGCCGGCAGCGGCGCGGTGGACCGCTTCCTGGCCGCCGAGGGGGGCGGCCTCCCGGCCTTCGCGCTCGACACCGACGACGCCTCGAGCCTCCTCGCCCGCGCCGTGCCCGCGTGGCCCGACATCATCCCCGTGACCCTCGTCCTCGACCCGGGCGGCGCGGTTCGCGCCCGCTTCGACGGCGAGCTCGACGCCCCCGCGCTCCGTGCCGCCCTGGCCCCCTGAGCGGTCCGAGCGGCGTTGAAAGCCCCAGGACAGGATCCCTGGCCCCGGGCGGTACTTGCGATGCCCATGCCCGCCGCATAGAGCGGCGCGGTGCCCCGGTGGTGGAATGGCAGACACGGGGGACTTAAAATCCCTGGCCCCTCGCGGGCATGCGGGTTCGACCCCCGCCCGGGGCACCCCCTCCGACCTAGTCCGCCCGACCCATCCGGGCACGCCGCCGGGGGGCGGCTGTTTGACGCGCCGGGCCTCGCCGTCTACGCTGGAACTGCACAACCTCGCAACGGGCACGAGCAGCTACTGAATGGGCAAGATCATCGGCATCGACCTGGGTACGACCAACTCGGTCTGTGCCTACATGGATCGCAACGAGCCGCGCGTCATCATCAACGAGGAGGGCGGCCGCGTGACCCCCTCGGTGGTGGGCTTCTCCAAGAGCGGCGAACGTTTCGTCGGTGACATCGCCAAGCGGCAGATGCTCATCAATCCCGACGCCACGATCCACTCCGTCAAGCGCTTCATGGGGAAGCGCTTCCGCGAGGCCGGTCGCGACCTCCCGCTCGTCAACTACAAGGTGACCGAGGCCAACAACTCCGACTGTGGCTTCGACGTGGGCGGGCGCACCTACACCCCACCCGAAATCTCCGCGATGATCCTGCAGAAGCTCAAGCGGTCCGCCGAGGACTTCCTCGGGGAGGCCGTGACCGAGGCGATCATCTGCGTCCCGGCGCACTTCAACGACCGCCAGCGCCAGGCCACGAAGGACGCCGGCACGATCGCCGGCCTCAACGTGCTCCGCATCATCAACGAGCCCACCGCGGCCGCCCTCGCCTACCTGCACGACCGTCGGAAGTCCTCCACCATCGCCGTGTTCGATTTCGGCGGTGGAACCTTCGACATCTCCATCGTCCAGATCGACCGCGATCTCGGTGAGGTGCGGGCCACCCGCGGGCACAACGCCCTCGGCGGCGGCGACATCGACAAGATCATCATGGACTGGATGCTCGAGCAGTTCCGGCGTGAACACGGTTTTGACATCTCCGGCGACAAGGTCGTGCGCCAGCGCGTGCGGGATGCCGCCGAGCGCGCCAAGCTCGAGCTCTCGGCCGCCCTCGAAACCGAGGTCCAACTCCCCTTCCTCACCGCCACGCAGGATGGCCCGCTCCATCTCCAGTGCACGCTCACCCGCGCGCAGTTCGAGACCATGGCCATGCCCCTGTTCGAGAAGACCATCGAGGAGTGCAAGCGCGCCCTCGCCGACGCCAAGCTCACCGTCGGGGATATCGACGAGATCGTCATGGTCGGCGGCAGCAGCCGAATCCCGCGCGTGAAGGAGATGGTGCGCGATTTCTTCGGGCGCCCGCTCAACCAGGCCTTCAACCCGGACGAGGTCGTGGCCATCGGCGCGGCCATCCAGGCGGGCATCCTCGAGGGCGAGGTCAAGTCGGTCACCCTCCTCGACGTGACCAGCCTCTCGCTCGGCATCGAGGTGGAGGGGCGCAAGTTCGCGAAGCTCATCCCGAAGAACACGATCATCCCCGCCCAGCGCGTACAGCTCGTGTCCACGGTGGTCGAGAACCAGCACACCGTGAAGATCCACGTGCTCCAGGGAGAGAACCCCCTCGCGAGCGACAACACGAGCCTGGGCGAATTCGAGCTCACGGGCATCGACCCGGCGCCACGCGGCGCCCCGCGCATCGAGGTCAAGTTCGGCATCGACGCGAACGGCATCGTGAACGTGAGCGCGCGTGACACCCGCTCGGGGGCCCACGGCAACCTCACGATCCAGGCGCCGACGGGCCTCTCGAAGCTCGAGGTGGAGCAGCTCCGCGAGGAGGCCGCGTCCTACGAGCGCGAGCAGGAGGCCGCGAGCGTGATCAAGGAGCTCCGCTTTCAGGTGGAGCGCCAGCTCGTCACGCTGGAGACCTTCATGCGCGAGCAGAAGGCCGTGCTCCACAAGGCCGACGTGTCCGAGGTCGAGCAGGCGCTGAAGCGCGGCCGCATGGCGCTCGCCAAGTCGAGCGACAAGACCAACCTCGAGGAGGTCGGTGTGTGGCTCAAGCGCTTCCACCTGCACCTGTCCGAGAAGATCAACCCGAGCTCGGCCATCCACTGACCGGCCGGGGCGCGCCCCGCCACGGGTCGGTGTGCACCGGCCCCTAGCGCTCGGGCACCCCGCTTCGGGCCTGTCGCCGTGGGCGATTCAGCAATTCCCACGCCGCGTCGGCGGCGCGATCCGCCACGCCGGGGGCGCCGAGAAGGACCCGAAGCGCGTCGGTCGGCGGCGGGTCCGCCTCCTTCAGGATGCGCACGAGGTCTTCCACCGTAAAGTACTGCACATACTCACGAACCGCCTCCCGTCCCAGGAGGATGTTCGGGAGCGCCAGGTGCTTCACGCCCCGCACGAGGCACCGTCCGAGCCAGTACGTCAGCGGGTGGACGCGGTGCGCCACGACCATGGGGATGCCCGCGAGCGCGATCTCGAGCGTGCTCGTTCCCGACTTGGTCAACGCGCGATCGGCGCGACCGAGCGCCTCGGCCGTGGTGCACACCCGAACGTTCGCCGGGAGGTCGCCGAGATCCGCGCGGGTGAGCGACGCGGCGAGCGGGAGGAGGACCTCCTTCGCGTCGAGGCGGGCCGCCACGGCGAGGAACGGCCCGAGGAGGCGCCCGAGCTCGGCGCGGCGGGACCCGGGGAACAGCGCGACCACGCCGGGCTCCCGCGCGGACGGGCCCACGCGGTCGACGGCGGGGTGCCCGATCCAGCGAGCGTCGAGCCCGTGGGGCGTGTAGTACGCGGGCTCGAACGGGAAGAGGCAGAGGAGCGTGTCCATCGACCGCGCGATGTCGCGCGCGCGCCCGGCACGCCATGCCCAGAGCTGCGGGCTCACGAGGCCGAGGACCGGGATGCCCTTCGCCTTGGCGGCCCGGGCGAGGGGGAGGTTGAAGTCGGGCGCGTCGATGACGACGACCAGATCGGGCTCCTCCTCGAGGGCCCGCCGCATGGCGAGGGTGTTCCGGCGCAGGTCCCCGAGGTGCCGCAGCACCTCCACGAAGCCCATCACGGGGTTCATCGGCACGCTGTCGGGGAGCGGGATCGCGCCCGCCTCGACGAGCTGCGGCCCGACGAGCCCGCGCACGAGGAGCCGCGGCACCTGGGGCCCGCCCGCGACCATCGCCGCGAGGAGCTCGGCGCCCAGCCGATCCCCGGAGGCCTCCTGCGCACTCACGAGGATGCGCTTCATGCCCCGATCGCCGCCCGGATGCGCCACGCCAGCTCCAGCGCCCGCAGGCCGTCGGCGCCGGTCACCGGGTAGGCGGCCTCGCCCCGCGCGGCTGCCAGGAACGCCGCCAGCTCGTCCCCCAGGGCGTCGCGCTCGGGCAGCTCGATCCGCTCCTCCTGGAGCTCCCCCCCGCGGAAGCCCACCCGCGCGACCTGGCGCTCGCGAAGATCCACGCTCCAGTAGCCGCCCTCGGCGAACACGCGGAGCTTCCGTGCGGGCTGCCGCGCGAGGCGGGAGGCGGTGAACGTCCCCACACGCCCCGAGGTGGTCTCCACGCGCGCCTGGGCGAGGTCGTAGCTGCCCGTGGCCACCGCCACGCCGTTCGCGCGGACCTCGACGACGGCCTCTCCGGTGAGGTGCAGGAACAGGTCCAGATCGTGGATCATCAGGTCGAGGATCACGTCCACGTCGGTGCCGCGGGGCGTGAACCGCCCGACGCGCTCGGCCACGACGAAGCGGGCATCCACCCCGGCGAGGGCGCGGTACGCCGGGTTGAAGCGCTCCACGTGCCCCACCATCACGTGCGGGAACGCGGCGAGGGCCCGCGCCTCCTCCAACGTGGCCGCCATCGGCTTCTCGACGAGGCACGGCACCCCGCGCTCCAGGAGCGGGAGCGCGATGGCCGCGTGCGTTCCGGTGGGCGTCGCGAGGATGGCGGCGTCGATGCCGCGCGGTTCACCGTCGAGGCCGAGCACGGGGTCGATCACGACGACGTCGTGATCGGCGAGGTGGCGGGCGTGGAGCCGCCCCATGTGCCCGTACCCGTAGAGGGCCAGCCGCATCCGGCGCGCGGGCACCGGCTACTCCGCGGGCTGTTCGGCCCCCGCCGACCGGCAGATCCCACGCTGGCTCGACTCGCAGAACTCCACGAGCTCCATGACCTCGGGGACGTCGGCATAGACCTCGCGGACCTGCTCCAGCGCGATGCGCATCGGCATGCCCTGGTGGAACAGCTCGCGGTAGGCGGCCTTGAGCGCCTGGAGCACCTCGAGCTTGAAGCCGGCGCGGCGCAACCCGACGATGTTCAGCCCGAACAGCCGCGCGCGGTCGCCCTGGGCGATGGTGAACGGCGGCACGTCCTGGGCGGCCATGGCGGCGGCGCCGACCATCGCGCAGCGGCCGACGCGCGAGTGCTGGTGCACCCCGGCGAACCCGCCGAGGATGGCACGATCGTGGATGGTCACGTGCCCGGCGATGGCGGCGCAGTTGGCGAACACGCAGTGGTTGCCGACGGAGCTGTCGTGCGCGACGTGGCTCCCGGCCATGAACAGGTTGTCACTGCCGATGCGGGTCACCCCGCCGCCGCCGGCGGTGCCGCGGTTGACGGTCACGTTCTCGCGGAAGACGTTCCGCTCGCCGATGACGAGCTGGGCGTGCTCCCCGCGGTACTTCTGATCCTGCGCCTCTTCCCCGATGCTCGCGAACGGGAAGATCCGGCTGCCCGCCCCGATGACGGTGGGGCCGGTGACCACGGCGTGGGGGCCGATCCGGACGCCGTCGTGGAGGACGACGCCCGCGCGGACGATGGCGTAGGCGTCGATTTCGACGTCGTTCCCGAGCTCGGCGCCCACATCGACGAGGGCGGTAGGATGGATGGCCATGGTCGCTCCGGGCGCCACCTTACCGCGTCCGCGCGGGGTGCGCCTGCGGCACGACCCCCGGTTATGCGCAGGCGTGTCCCTCTTTTCCCGCCTCCGTGACGCCGCTCGGCGCCCCGGGGCCGCCGATCCGGTGGCCCTCGCCCCCTCCCTCGTGCTCCCCGAACCCAGGCTCTTGCGTCCCGACCCGCCGCCCGGCGCCTCGAACTACGTGATCCTGATCCTGGATTCGTGTCGCTTCGACAGCTTCGTCCGCGCGAAGCCGAAGATGATGACGAAGCTCGGCCCCGTGCAGAAGCGCTGGACCTACGCCACGTGGACCGCCCCCTCCCACTACAACCTCCTCATGGGGCTGCTCCCCCACGTCTCGCCGGCGAACGTCTACGCCTCCGAGTACTACAAGGACGACTTCCTGCGGTTCAAGGACCGCTTGAACTTCCCGGACCTCTCGTTCGGGAAGATGGTCCCGAACCTCTGGCTCCCGTCGTACCTCCAGTCGGTCGGCTTCCGCACGAACATGTACGTGTCGATGCCCGTGCTCAACCCGGCCACGCCGATCAACCGCGGCTTCGACGACTTCGCGTTGATGGACCACCACAACGACGTCACGAAGATGATCCGCCGGATGCGCTTCTACGAGGAGCGTCCCAGCTTCTTCGTCCTCAACACCGGCGAGACCCACTACCCCTACGCCACCCCCGACGAGCCCGAGAACGACTGGCCGCGCATCTCCGGGGTCAACGGCGTGTTCAAGCACCTGGACGACCACGTGCGCGCGGGGAACCTCCTCCACAAGGAGGAGGCGCCGAAATTCTTCGACGACGCGAAGATGAAGGAGCTCCACCAGCGCCAGGTCGACGCCGTGAAGTGGGTCGACCGCGCGGTCGAGGAGCTCTACGACATCGTGCCCGACAATACGTGGATCACGATCACGGCGGACCACGGTGAGCTCTTCGGAGAGAAGGGCTACTTCGGCCACGGTCCGATCAACCACGACAAGGTGATCGAGGTCCCGTTCGTCGAGGGCAAGCTCCGGTGACCGACCCGTCCCCGCCAGCCAACACGGCGGGCTCCCCCACCTTCTACCGCCGGCCCCTCCCCGACGGGCTCGTCGCCTTCGCGTCTCCCGCGGGCCGGACCCTCTTCCGCGAGGCGCTCGCGCGCGGCGGCATGGAGGGCTGGTTCCCGCTCGCCGAGCACTTCCACACGCAGGCGGAGCCGGCGTTCTGCGCGCTCGGCTCCCTCGTGGTGGTGCTCAACGCCCTCTCGATCGACCCCGCTCGCGCCTGGAAGGGTCCGTGGCGCTGGTACGCGGAGGATCTGCTCGACTGCTGCGATCCGCTCGAGGTGGTGCGGGCGAACGGCCTGACCCTGCCGCGGTTCGCGTGCCTCGCGCGGTGCAACGGCGCCACCGCCGCGGTGCGCTACGCCGCCGACACCGGGGTGGAGGGCCTCCGCGCCGACATCGCGGCCGCGGGGGCCGGCGGGCCGACCGTCATCGCCTCCTTCGGCCGCAAGGGGCTCGGCCAGACGGGAGAGGGCCACTACTCCCCCATCGGCGGCTACCACCCCGACGCGGATCTCGCGCTCGTCCTCGACGTGGCGCGCTTCAAGTACCCGCCGTTCTGGGTGCCCGTGGCACGCCTGCACGCCGCCATGGTGGCCCCCGACCTCGTCACCGGCCGCTCGCGCGGCTGGGTGGTCCTCGACCGTGACGGCACGTGGGACACCCAGGTGTTCCGCATCGCGTGCGAGACACCGGGATGGCAAGCCGCGGTCGAGGAGGTCCGCACGCGGCTCCCCCTCGTGCTCGCCGAGGCAAACCCGGCGACCGCTTCCGCGCTGATGGAGCTGCTCGCCGCCGCCGTCCCGACCGAGCTCCAGGCGCTCGTGGCGCCCCGGCCGGGCGCCTCGGACGTGATCCTCGCGGAGCTGCAGTCCAGCGCCCTCGCCGAGGCGGTGCCGACGGGTGACGCGGCGCGCCTCGTGCTCTTCGCGCTGTCGGTGCCCGACGCCGCGTGGGGCGGGCTCGATCCCCGCGTGCGGGAGGAGCTCGAACACCACCGGGACGCGCTTCCGACCGCCGCGCGCAATGAAGTCGACCGGCTGCGGGCCCAGCTCGCCGCGCTCTCCGGAGCGTGATCCGGGTCGCGCCTTCGCCGCTCAGGTCGACGGCGGATCCGCGACCGTGGCCATGACCTCGCCCTCGGCCACGAGCTTGCCCTCGACCTCGACCTTCGCCGAGAACTTCCAGATCGAGCGCCTCTCCGCGAGCTTCTCCACGCTGATGCGCAGGGAGTCCCCCGGGATGACCGGCTTGCGGAACCGGAAGCCGTCGAGGGAGACGAGGTAGACCACCTTCTTCCCCATCTCGGGGTGGGCGGTCATCGCGACGATGCCGCAGGCCTGGGCCATCGCCTCGACGAGGAGCACACCCGGGAACACCGGCGTGCCCGGAAAGTGCCCCATGAAGCACGGCTCGTTGATGGTGACGTTCTTGAGCGCCACCACCCGCACGCCGGGGTCGCACTCGAGGACCCGGTCGATCATGAGGAAGGGGTAGCGGTGCGGGAGCACCTTGAGGATCTCGTGGATGTTCATGTCCCCTCCTTGGGGGAAGCAGCCTTGAGCCGCGCGATCTCGGCCTCGAGCCGGCGTACGGTGGCCACGAGCTCGGGGAGCGCGGGCAGGGAGGCGGCGACACGGAGCCACCGCCGATGATCGATGGCGGGAACGCCGGAGCGGCGCTCGCCCGCCGCGGCGTCCTCGGTGAGGAGGGCGTCGGCGCCGAGCACCACGCCGTCTCCCACGTCGAGGTGGCCGAGCACGCCGGCTCGGGCGGCCAGGACGACCCCGCGGCCGAGCCGCGTGGAGCCCGCGACGCCGGCGTAGGCGACGAGCAGGGCGTCGGGACCGACGGTGGCGCCGTGGCCGATCTGGACGAGGTTGTCGAGCTTGGCCCCGCGCTGCACCTCGGTGACGCCCATGGCGGCGCGGTCCACGCAGGAGTTGGCGCCGATCTCCACGTCGTCCCCGATCACGGCGTGGCCGGTCTGCGGGATCTTCACGTGGCCCGCCGCCGTGGGGACGAAGCCGAAGCCCTCGCCGCCGACGACCGCGCCGGGGTTGAGCCAGACGCGGTCACCCAACACGCAGCCGTCCGCCACCACGCTCCCGGCCATCAGGGTGCAGTCGCGCCCCACCCGGGCGCCCGCGCCGACGTAGGCGCCCGGGTAGAGCACGCTCCCCTCCCCCACGGTGGCCCCTGAGCCGACGTAGGCGAAGGCCATGACGGTGGCGCCGGTCGCGACGCCCTCGACCACCGCCATCGGGTGCACCCCGGGCGCCGGGCGGGAGGCCGGCACGAACAGGCGCAGCACCGTCGCGAACGCGAGGTAGGGGTCGGCGCAGCGGATCACCGTGCGGCCGTGGGCCTTGTCGCGCGCCCCGACGAGCACGCAGCCGGCGCGGGTCTCGGGCATCAGGCGCGCGTATCGGCGGTTCGCGAGGAAGCTCACGTCCTCCGGGCCGGCGTCTTCGAGCCCCCGGACGCCGAGCATCACGCGCGCGGGATCGCCCTCGACCGTGCCACCGACGGTGGCGGCGATGTCCGCGACGGTGTGGCCGCCGGCGCCTCCGGGCATCCCGCTACTTCTTGGCGGGGTTGGCCGCGTTGTAGCGGGTGATGAGCTCGGGCGTCATGTCGATGGTCGGCGAGGCGTAGATGACGCCGCCCTCGTTTACCTCGATCACGAGCGTGTACGCCTTCTCGGTCGCGATGGTCTGGGAGAGCTTCTTCATCTTCTCGATGAGGGTCTCCATCGCGCCCATGTAGGCCTGCTGCATCTCCCCTTCGGAGCGCTGGTAGGCCTGCTGGAACGCCATCTGCGCGGTGTAGAACTCCTCCTCCTTCTGCTTCTTCGCGGCGTCGGAGAGGATCACGGACTGCTTCTCGAGCTCCACCTGCCGGGCCTCGAGGTCGGACCGCATCTTGTCGAGCGCGGCCTTCTTGTCGGCGAACATCTTCTCGAGGCGGGCCTTCGCCGCGGTCCCTTCGGAGACGTTGTCGAGGGCTTTCTGGAAGTCGACGGTGGCGATCTTCGCCTGGGCGAAGGCGGGGCCGGCGAAGGCGAACAGGAGGACGAAGACAGAGAGGAGCCGAGCGAGCATCTACGCCCCCAGTGTTGCTAGAAGAGAGTGGCTAGAAGGACGAGCCGATGGTGAAGTCGAAGACGGCCTTGCGCTCGTCCTCGCGCGGGTTGATCGGGAAGCCCCACTCGAAGCGGAGCGGACCGATCGGGCTGAACCAACGCACGCCGAACCCGTACGCGAAGCGCAGGTCGAGCGGGTTGATGGCGCCCTGCCCCCAGGGATCGCCGAAGGTGTTGCCGGCGTCGAAGAACGCCACGACCGAGATGCCCGCCGACTTGATGATCGGCGACTCGAGCTCGAAGTTGTTGATCCAGGTGTTCACGCCGCCGACGACGAGGCGATCCTCCGCCGAGGCGGGATCGTCCGCGCCGATGACCGAGCTGCGCGGCTCGTCGGGCTTGTACCCGGACGCGCGGATGGCGGGCCCGAGCGAGTACGGATCGTAGCCGCGCACCGAGAGGATGCCGCCCGCGCGGTAGCGGTGGATGTACGGGATGACCGAGCCGTCGGTCGACTCGATGTGGCCGAAGCTCCCGTTGTACTTGAACACCAGCCAGTCGTTCTTGGCGATGACCGGCTGGTAGAAGCGGAAGTTCGCCTTCGTCTCCCAGAAGTTGAAGTCCCCTCCGAACAGCGAGAGCACCTGGTCGTCGTTGATGCGCAGGCCGCCCGCGAGCTCGGTGGACAGCGAGGCCTTGAAGCCGCGCGTCGCGTTGATGCGGTTGTTGCGCTTGTCGACGTCCAGGGAGATCCCCAGCGAGCTCGTGAGACCGTTGCGGTAGAGCTGGCCGCCCAGGACCCGCTCCTTGTACTCGTCCAGGGAGAGGAGACCCACGTCTTCGAGCGTGTAGTCCAACGCGATGCGGATATCGTCGCGCTCGTCGAGGTAGCGCCCGATGGAGACGCTGCCGCCGCGCTGGTACTCGTCCTCGATGTACTCGCGCTGGTTGTAGAAGCCGTCCACCCGCAGGGTCCACTGCGTGTCGAGGAAGTGCGGGTCGAAGAAGCTGATGTTCCCCTGCTTCGTCCGCGCCGAGATGTTGCCCGCGAGGCTCACCACCCAACCGAGGCCGAGGAAGTTGGCCTTCTGGATGTTGGCGGTGAGGAGGAAGCTGTCCGCGCTGCCGTAGCCGGCGCCGACCGAGAAGCTGCCGGTGGGGCGCTCGGCGACGTTGATGTTCAGATCGAGGGCCTCGGGCTCCTCGGCGCGCGGGGTGGAGATCTCGACGGTCTCGAAGAAGCCTAGCCGCTCGAGCCGCTCGCGCGACTCGCGCACGGCGCTCCCCCGGTAGATCTCGCCCTCGTTGATGGGCACCTCGCGGCGCACCACCTTGTCGAACGTGGGGTCGTTCCCGGTGATGTTGATCCGGCCGACCTTCATCTTCTCGCCGCGCTGCACGTCGATCACGACGTCGACCACCCGGGACTCGGGATCGGGCTGCGGCACGGGCGTGGCGTTGGCGAAGGCGTAGCCCTGGTCTCCGTAGAGATCCGTGATGCGCGCCATCGTGTTCTGGAGGGTGGTGAGCTTGAACCAGTCCCCCGTGCGGAGCGGGAGGTTCGCGGGACGGAAGTCGAGGGCGCGACGCTTCACGTCGGGCTCCCAGTCGGGCCCGATCTGCTTGCCCGCGGCGACGTCGCGCTCGTAGGCCTCCTGAACGTCCTTGAGGTCCTTCCCCTCGATGAGCGCGCGCACGGCGCCCTCGGTGAGGCCCTCTTCCGGGACGAAGTCACCCTCGACCGTCACCTTGCCGAGGCGGTAGCGCGGACCCTCGGTCACGTGGATGGTGACGTAGATGTAGCGCTTGTCCGGGGAGAGGAAGACCTTGGGCTGGTCGACCACGGCGTCGACGTAGCCCTCCTCCAGGTACACCGACCGGAGGATGAACACGTCGTTGTCGAGGGCGTCCTGGATGAACGTGCCCGAGCTCGTCAGCCAGGGCACGATGCCGCCGGCCTTCGTCTGCATGAACTTCCGGAGCTTGGCGTCCGGGACGGCCTCGTTGCCGGTGATGTCGATCGTCTGGACGATGACCTTGCGGCCCTCGACGATCTTGAAGTTGAGCTCGACGAGGTCGTCCCCCACGGGGGTGATGACGGGCTCGACCTCGGCCAGGAAGAACCCCTTCTCGAGGTACTTGTCCTTGATGGCCTTCACGTTCTGGGCGATGCGGGCATCGCTCGGGACGGTGAACGGCTCGATGTCGACGGCCTCCTTGAGATCGTCCTCCTTGATCTTCTTGGCGCCGGTGATCTTCACCTCGCGCACCGCGGGCTTCTCGTGCACCTCGAAGACGACGCGCACGCCGCCGGTCGCGGTGGTCTCGGTGCGGACGACCACGTCGTCCACGAAGCCGGTCTGCCAGATGGCGCGGATGTCGCGCTGGATCTTCCAGGACTCGAGGGGCTCGCCGGCGCGGAGCCGCACCACGTCGAGCAGGGCGGCCTCTTCGACGCGGCGGAGACCGGTCACCTGGACGTCGGCGACGACGCCCGAGGGCGCGGCGGGGGCCTCGGCGTGCAGGGCGGGCACGAGCAGGGCCGCGAGCAGGGAGAAGCTCACGCGGCCTCCTGGAAGCGCCCGTCGACCAGGCGGAGACGACGCGGAAAGCGGGCCGCGAGCTCGGCGGAGTGGGTCACCACGACGAGGGTGGCGCGGCGGTCACGATTGAGATCGAGCAGGAGATCGAGCACCTCCGAGGCCGTGGACGGGTCGAGGTTGCCGGTGGGCTCGTCCGCGAGGAGGAGGCCCGGCTCCATCATCAGGGCGCGCGCGAGCGCGACCCGCTGCTGCTCGCCCCCCGAGAGCTCCCCCGGCTTGTGGGTGAGCCGATGCCCGAGGCCGACCTGGGCCAGCCGGGTCCGGGCGCGCGCGCGGGCGTCGGCCACGGGGAGCCCGGCGATGATCGCGGGCATGGCGGCGTTGTCGACGGCCGAGTGGTCCGGGAGGAGGTGGTGGAACTGGAACACGAAGCCCACCTGCCGGTTGCGGTAGGCGTCGAGGTCCGCGAGCGGCCGCCCCTGGAGCAGGCGCCCGTCGATCTTGACCTCGCCCTCCGAGGGTGGCTCCAGCGCGCCGAGGATGTGGAGGAACGTCGACTTTCCGGACCCTGACTGCCCGAGCAGCGCGATGCTCTCCCCCGGCGCGAGATCCAGATCCGCGCCGCGCAGCACGTCGATCCGCTGCCCTCCCTTCTGGAAGTGGCGGGAGAGGCCTCGAATCTCGACCGAGACCCCCATCACTCGTACCGCAGCCCTTCGACCGGATCGATCGAGGCAGCGCGGAAGGCCGGGTAGAGCGTCGCGAGGAAGCAGGTCACCAGGGCGCCCACGACCACTGTCGCCACGGTGCTGGGCTCCACCACCACCGGCAGCGAGTCGAGGTAGTACACGTTGGTGTCCAGGGGGAACTGGTAGCGATCGAGGGCGGCGCAGCCCGCTAACCCGAGGACCGTTCCCAGGCATGTCCCGACGACGCCCACGATCACGCCCTCCAGCACGAAGATGAGCTGGATGGCCCGGCGGCTGGCGCCCATTGCCTTGAGGATCGAGATCTCGCGGGCGCGCGTGATGACCATCACGATGAGGTTCGTGACGATGCCGACCGCGGCCACGGTGATGATCTGGGCAAGGATGACGCCCATCACGTACTTCTCCAGCTTGAGCGCGGAGAACAACGCGGCGTTCATCTGGAGCCAGTTCTTGGTGAAGAACGGGTAGGTCAGCGCCTCCTCGATGGCGGCGCTGATGGTGGCGACGTCGTAGAGGCGCTCGGTCTCCACGCGCGCCTCGATGCCCGTCACGTCCCCGTCGAGGGACAGGAAGGACTGGGCGTCGGGGATCGTGACGTAGCTCCACTTGGTGTCGTACTCGTACATCCCCGTGTAGAAGATGCCGGCCACGCGGAAGGTCTTGGTGATGGGGATCGGCACGCCGAAGGGGCCGGCGCCGCCGCCGATCGGGTTGATGACCCAGACGCGGTCACCCGGGTAGACCTTCAACTGCTCCGCGAGCCCCTCGCCGAGCAGCATTCCGGGGAGCTCCTCGGTGTCGTCCGCCGCCTGGGCGAGGGCGACCTGGGGCCGCGCGAGGGCCTGGAGCACGGCCTGCTTGTCCTCGAGGCGCAAGAGCGCGCCCGCGGGCCCGATCTTGATGTCCGTGGCCACGTCGGTGACGCGCGGGGTCTGGACCGGGTCGATGCCCTTGAGGATGCCGCCCGAGGTCGCGTAGGCGCTCCGCAGCATCACCTCGGTGTACACGAACGGCGCGGCGGCCACGATGCCGCTCACCTTCTGCACCTTTTCGACGACCATGTCGGGGTCGGCGATCGGGCCGCCGTACTCGAGCACCACGAGGTGGGCGTTGCTCCCGAGGATCTTGTCGCGCAGGTCGAACTCGAAGCCGGCCATCACCGAGAGCACGATGATGAGCATCTGGACGCCGAGGGTCACCCCGAGGACCGAGAGCACCGCGATCATGCTCACGCCGGCGTCCTGACGACGCGAGCGCAGGTGGGACCACGCGATGAGGAGCGAGAAGTTCATTCGTGCTTCCGGGGCCCGCGCGGACGCGTTTCAGCCACTCCGGGAGGTGGAGTGGTCGGGACGCAGGTTCGGAATGACGAGGCGGGGGAGGCCATGAAGCCGGGGGACTAACCGGTGGACGCACCAAAGGGTGGCACCGGGCGAGGTTGGGGCGCTACCGTGAAGGATCGTGATGATTCCGACCCGGCGGCGCGGTCCTACGAGCGCGGGCGCAACGACGGGAACAGGATCACGTCGCGGATGCTCGACGAGTCGGTGAGCAACATGACGAGGCGATCGATGCCGAGCCCCTCGCCCGCGGTCGGCGGCAGGCCGTACGTGAGGGCGCGGATGTAGTCCTCGTCGAAGTGCATCGCCTCGTGGTCGCCCGCGGCGCGGCTCTTCACCTGCGCCTCGAAGCGCGCGGCCTGATCCACCGGGTCGTTGAGCTCGGTGAAGCCGTTCGCGAACTCGCGCCCGGCGATGAAGAGCTCGAACCGATCGGCGATGTCGGGCTCCGCGTCGTTCCGACGGGCGAGCGGCGAGATCTCGATGGGGAAGCGGGTCACGAACGTGGGCTGGACGAGGCCCTTCTCCACGTGCTCGTCGAACACGGCCTCCCAGAGGCGCCCGACCGTGGTGGGCACCTTTCCGTCGTCCCCGTGCCGCTCGATCCACCACGCCCGCAAGGTCGCGGGGTCGCGGATGGCCTCTTGCGAGAGCCCGGTAGCCTCGGCCACGAGCGCGTCGTAGCCGACCCGGCGGAACGGCCGCGCCAGCGAGATGGCCTGCTCCTGGTAGGTGATCTCGGTGGTGCCGCACACGGCCTCGGCGCAGCCCGAGAGCATCTCCTCGGTCATGTCCACCAGGTCCCGCCACGTGGCGTGCGCCTGGTACCACTCGAGCATCGTGAACTCGGGGTTGTGCGTCGAGTCGATGCCCTCGTTGCGGAAGCTCCGGTTGATCTCGAACACCCGCTCGAGCCCGCCCACCACCAGCCGCTTGAGGTACAGCTCGGGCGCGATGCGCAGGTACAGTTGTGCGTCCAGCGCGTTGTGGTGCGTGATGAACGGCCGCGCCGTGGCGCCCCCGGGGATGGGGTGCATCATCGGGGTCTCGACCTCGAGATACGCGCGGGCCTCGAAGAAGTCCCGGATGTACCGGACGACCTTGGAGCGGCGCCGGAAGGTCTCCCGGGTCTCGTCGTTCATGAACAGGTCGAGGTATCGCTGGCGCTGGCGGAGCTCCGGGTCGGCGATGCCGTGGAACTTGTCCGGTAGCGACGCGATGCACTTGGTGAGGAGCTGGATCGACGCGGCCTTCACCGTGAGCTCGCCCGTGCGCGTGCGCATGAGCGTGCCTTCCACCCACACGATGTCGCCCAGGTCGAGCTTCTTCCAGAGGGCGAAGGCGGGCTCGCCCACATCGTCCTTCTTCACGTACACCTGCACCCGACCGGCGCGGTCGAGGATGCGGCCGAAGCCGGCCTTCCCCATCTCGTTCTTGAAGAGGAGGCGGCCCGCGAGCACGAAGCGGCCCAGGCCCTCCAGGGCCTCCTCGGGCTGGCCCTCGGCGGCGGCGCGAACGTCGTCCGACGTGTGGGTGACGGGCGTGGCGGAGGGGTACGTGCGGGTGCCGTCGGCCTCCAGCGCGTGGACCTTCTCGAGGCGTTCGGGATCGAAAGTGTACATGGCGGCGCGGTCTAACCCAGCGCTCGGCTTGGCGGAACCCGGTCGGCCCGACTACCGCCGATCAGTCCTCGCCCGCACCGCCCTCACCGAGCGTGCCGTTGGCGCGCGCCACGAGGTACTGCTCCATGAACGGCAGGATCCGCCCGTCGAGGAAGGCGTCGGTGTCACCGGTCTCCATGCCGGTGCGCACGTCCTTCACGAGGCGGTAGGGCTGGAGCACGTAGCTCCGGATCTGGCTGCCCCACTCGATCTTCTTCTTCGTGGCGTTCACGACGTCCCGCTCGGACTGCCGGCGCTCCAGCTCCAATTGGTAGAGCTTCACCCGCAACATCTTCATCGCGGTGGCACGGTTCTTGAGCTGGGACCGCTCGTTCTGGCACTGCACGACGATGCCGGTCGGGTTGTGCACGATGCGCACCGCCGAGTCGGTCGTGTTGACGCTCTGCCCCCCGGGCCCGCCCGAGCGGAAGGTGTCGATGCGGAGATCCTTCTCGAGGATCACGACCTCGATGTCCTCCTCGATGTCCGGATACGCGGCGACCGAGGCGAACGCGGTGTGGCGGCGGGCGTTCGAGTCGAACGGGCTGATGCGCACGAGGCGATGAACGCCGATCTCGCCCTTGAGGTAGCCGTAGGCGTAGTCACCCTCGACCTCCATCGTGCAGGAGCGGATACCCGCCTCCTCGTGGAGCTGTTCGTCGATGATTTTGACCTTGAACCCCATCCGGTCGGCCCAGCGCAGGTACATGCGCTTGAGCATGTCGGCCCAGTCGGCGGCATCCGTGCCACCGGCGCCGGAATTCACCTCGAGGATGGCGCCGGCCTCGTCGCTCTCCTCGCCCAACATGCGACGGATCTCCATCGCGCGGAGCTCGCCCTCGAGGCGCTCCAGGGCGACGCCCGCCTCTTGCGCGAGGGCGGGATCCCCCGCCTCGTCGGCGAGCTCGAGGTAGGTCTCCGCGTCCTCGAGGCGGCCCCACGACTCCTGGAAAAGGCGCACGCCCTTCTCCATCTGGGTCTTCTGCTTGAGGATCTCACGCGCGCGCTTGGCGTCGTTCCAGAACTCGGGGATGGCGGATTGACGGTCGAGATCGGCGATCTGCTCGAGCTTCCCGTCTACGTCAAAGATGCCCCCGGAGCGACACGAGGCGCTCACGGAGGGAGGTGGCGAGGGCGGGGAGATCGACGGTGCTGGCCATGCCGCCCTTTTATCCCACCTCGTCTCTCTGAACCACCTCGCCGCTGCCCGCGCGATCCACGAGCCCGGTGCCGCCGCCGAGCGCGGCGAGGAGCTCGGCTTCCTTCGCGCGCATCTCCGGCGCGTCCGCCGGATCGACGTGATCGTACCCGAGCAGGTGGAGGAGCCCGTGCACGAGCAACACGCGCATCTCCTGGTCCAGGGTGAGGCCCTCGGCCGCCGCCTGGCGCGCGGCGGTCTCCACGGAGATCACGATGTCGCCGAGGAGATCGGGGTTCAGCGCGGCGTCGTCCCCCTCCCCCATCGCGAAGGACAACACGTCGGTGGGCTCGTCCTTCTGCCGCCACTGGGCGTTCAGGTCGCGGATGAACGCGTCGTCGCAGAGGAGGATGGACAGCTCGGCCTTCGGCATCCCGAGGTGCTTCAGCAGCGCGCGGGCGTCGGCCTGGACCGGGCGGACGGGGTGCTTGACCCCCTGCTTGCTGACGGCGACGGGCATCAGGACTCGTCCACACGGCGCGGGAGGGGGGCGTCGTCGGGGGTCGCGGCGCCGGCGCTACCGACGGACCGAGGCTTGAGCGGGTTCATGATCTCGAGGGTGATGGTGCCCTGCCGCGGCACGGGGACGAAGCGCCCCTTCCCCGAGGAGATGTCCTTGGTGGCCGGGTACTCGATGCGGTGATGGTAGATGCCGAGGAGCACCGTCGTGAACGTGTCGGCGATCTGGTAGAGCTCGCGGAGCGTGAGCGGGCAGTTCTCGAGCTGGCCGTCCATCATCACGCCATTGACGATCTGCTGGATCATCGCGCGGATGCGCTCTTCGTTCGGCTCGCGGATCGTGCGGCACGCGGCCTCGACCTTGTCGGCGAGCATGATGATGCCGGCCTCGCGCGTGTCGGGCTTCGGGCCTGGGTAGCGGAACAGGCGCTCGTCGACCTCCTCGCCGGCGCCGGCGTTCTCCTTGGCGCGCGCGTAGAAGTACTGGATCAGCCCCGTGCCGTGGTGCATGTAGATGTTGTCGACGATCGGCCGCGGGAGCTGATGCTGGAGCGCGAGCACCCCGCCTTCGCGCACGTGGTTGATGATCACCGCCGCGGACGCCTCGGGCGAGAGGCGGTCGTGCCGGTTGCCGGTCTCCCGCTGGTTCTCGATGAAGTACTGCGGCTTGAGGCCCTTCCCGATGTCGTGGAAGTAGCAGGCGACCCGCGCGAGCAGCGCGTTGGCGCCGATGGTCTCGCAGGCGGCCTCGGAGAGGGTGCCGACGATGACACTGTGGTGGTAGGTGCCGGGCGCCCGGAGCATGAGCTGGCGCAGCAGCGGGTGGTTGAGGCTGGCGAGCTCGAGGAGCTTGTAGTCGGTGACGAAGCCGAAGAGCTCGAAGGCGGGCACCATGCCGAGGGCGAGCACCGCGTTGAGCAGGCCCGCCGCGAGCGCGGTGACGAACGCCATCACCGCGGCGGTGAGGGTGAACGGGTCGTCACCGGTGGGGTCCTGCCCGCCGAGCGCCCCGACGATCAGCACGAAGGCCGCCCCGGCGAGCCCGCACCAGAGCCCCGCCCGCAGGACCACCAGCCGCTCGCGCGCCGGCCCCACGGCGGTCGTGGCGACGAGCGCGGTCACGATGTACCAGGCCATGAGCAGCGGGGAGGCGTCCATCAGGACGCCCGACAACAGCGACGCCACCAGGGCCCACACCAGCGCGCTCTCGCTGTTCACGAGGATGCGGACGAGCATCGCGCCGGCCGCGACGGGCACGAGGAGCGAGAGCAGGTCGGGCTCGAGCCCGGTCGGCAGCGTGATGAGCGCCGCGGTGGAGGACAGGAGCCGGCCGATCGCGAGGACGAGGAGGAGCGCGAAGGCCAGGGCCTCGCGATCCCGCGTGCGGCTGGCGAACTTGCGGATGGTCGACTGCGCGAACACGAGCGTCACGCCGATCACCGCCGCCACGAAGGCGAGCCAGCCGAGGAAGCTGCCGACCCCGCCGGACTGCGCGTTCGCGCGCCGCATCGCGGTGAGCATCTGCTCCTGGAGCGCGGTGAGCACATCCCCCGTGGCGACGATGCGCGTGCCGCGCCGGACCTGGACCTCGACCTCGCCCACGGCGGCCCGGGCGGCGGCCTTCCGCTCCTCCGTGAGCTCGGCGTTGGGCGTGAAGTTCGTCCGCACCGCCGCGCGGGCGATGGTCCCGGCGGCGCCGATGGCGGCGGGATCCCGGGCCGCCGCGTAGCGCTCCAGCACGTGGAGGGTGACGGCCTGGCGGGCCTCGTCGGGCGTGCGGACGAGGCTGAAGTCCTCGAGCGTGGACTCCTCCCGCTGGTTCCCGAGGAGGTTCACGACCGTGATCGGGCGCTGGGGCCTCGGCAGCGCGGTGCGATCCTGGATGATGTTCCGGCGCATCGCGACGCCGAGGAGCTCGATGGTCATCTCCTCGACCTGGGTCGAGAAGGCGGCGTCGGCGATCGCCAGGAGATCGTCCGGCTGCAGGGGGAGCTCGAGCGCGGACGCGAACTCCGCCAGGATGGCGTTCCGAGCGTCGGCCGCGGGCGGCACGGGGCCGCGCGGGCCGTTGATCGTGGCGGCCTCCCACCGCCGGCGCGCCATGTCGAACGCCTGCGAGACCCGGTTCTCGATGCGCTTCGACGCCGTGAGGTCGGCGTCGAACACCGGCGGCACCTGGGCCTCGGCGAGCCGCTGGCGCTCGGCCGTGACCCCCACGTTGACGAAGGGGAACGCGAGCGGCGCGATCACGTCGTGCGGCGCGATGTCGCCTTCGCGGAGATCGAGATCCTCGCTCAGCGAGAAGTCGGTCAGCAGCGCCGCGCACGCGAAGCACGTGATCAGGAACGCGAGGGCGCGCCGGAGCTGTGTCTCCGGGGCGAGCACGCGCTTCAACGCATCAAGACGACTCGCCACCCTCGCCCCCATCCGGATGAGGGTCGAATTCCTTGGAGCGATCGCGGGTCGGACCGCGGCGGACGCGCCAGTCGGGGGCTGAGGCGCGGATGCCCGGCCGCTCCTCGCCCATCCGCGCGGCCTCGCGATCGTAGGCGCGCACGATGTCGCTCACGAGCGGATGCCGGACGATGTCGTCGTCCCGGAAGCGGATGATGCCGATGCCCTCGATGCCGTCGACGATGCGAAGGGCCTCGACCAGCCCCGAGCGGGTGTTGCGCGGGAGGTCGACCTGGGAGAGATCCCCGGTGACGGCGGCCCGCGAGTCGTTCCCGAGCCGCGTCAGGAACATCTTCATCTGCTCGCTGGTCGTGTTCTGGGCCTCGTCGAGGATGATGAACGCGTTGTTGAGCGTGCGGCCGCGCATGAACGCGAGGGGCGCCACCTCGATCGTGCCCTTCTGGATGAGGCGCACGGCCCGCTCCTCGTCGACCATGTCGTAGAGGGCGTCGTAGAGGGGGCGGAGGTAGGGGTTCACCTTCTCGGCCAGATCACCGGGGAGGAAGCCGAGCTTCTCCCCCGCCTCCACCGCCGGGCGGCACAACACGATGCGGCGCACCTGGTCCTTCAGGAGCGCGGCGACCGCGACGGCCATCGCGAGGTAGGTCTTGCCGGTGCCGGCGGGGCCCACGCCGAACACGACGTCGTTCTCGTCGAACGCGTGCACGTACTGCTTCTGGCGCGGCGTGCGCGGGTAGATGGCGCGCTTGCGGGCCCCGGTCACCACCACGTCGGCGCGGTAGTCGACGAGCTGCGCATCCGGCTCCGTGCGGAGGAGACGGCAGGCCTGGTCGACATCCACGAGGGTGATGGGCGTGCCGGTCGCGGAGAGCGCGTAGAGCTGCTCCAGCACGCGCACGGCGAGCTCCACCGCCGGGAGCGCCCCCACCACGCGCACCTGCGCGCCGCGCTGCGACACCCGCGCCCCCGAGACCCGACCGATGAGGTGCAGGTTCTTCCCGACCTCTCCCGCTACCTCGCGCAGGCGATCGGAGTCGTTGAAGTCGAGCACGCGCTCGAGCGGTTCGGTAGGTGCCGTCTCGATGGGAAACCTCGGTATCGCTTCAAGCTCACCACGGGGCCGCGGACTACCCCGGATTGCTTGCGTAGCACGCACCATCGCCCTCGTCCCGGCAAGGAATGCCACGCCTGGGCACCCCGACGGTCGGTGACACGTTCACTTCGACTTCAGCTTGGAGGTCTTCACCGCGAGCTGCGTCACGACGCTGGACACGTTCTTGTTCCGGGTCAACGAGGCGAGATCCCTCGACTGGAGGTGTGCCACCATGGAGACGGCCACGTTCGGCGGGCACTTGGGGTTGTTCACGAGCGCCACCTTCACCGGGTACATCCGCGTCCACTCCCGGTTGCTCGCCAACTCGCGGAGGGCCTCGGCCGGGAGGTTGCGGTTGCCCGCGTGGGCGAGCACCTCGGCGTCGGTCAGCCGCCCGCTCTTCACGACCGCGAGGGCCACGAGCTTGTTGCGGTCCCGGATGAGGATGCTCCGCACGGCCTTGTTGCCGAGGTAGGCGAGCTTGAGCTTCTTGCCGACGCCCATGGCGGCGATCTGCTTCTCGATGCTCTCCGCCCGGTTGAGGATCTCGCCTTCGTCGGTGATCTCGACGGTGAGGAGGAACGAGAACTCGTCGTCCTCCTTGAAGTCGAAGGCGAAGCCCTCGAGGCCCCCCGACGGCATCGCGTCGAGATCGAAGAGGCGGAGCTTCTCCTGCTGGACCTGGTGCGGCGAGGCCTTGCCCGCGAGGGCCGCCTCGATCTCGGCGTCGAGATCGAACACCGCCTCGGCTGGCTTCGCGGCGCCGGCGATCGGCGCCACGGCCCGCGGCGGATCGCCGACGGCCGGTCGGGTCGCGGGCAGGTCCGGCAGGCTCTGCTGCATGCGCATGAACGCGATCGCGCGCTCGAGCGCCGCGTCACCGCAGAGCGGGTTCTGGTGGAGGGCGACGAGCACCTGCGGGGAGATGAGCAGCCGCTCGTGGTTCGCCGCGATGATCTCGCACAACTTCGCGTCGGCGCGCCCCGCGACGATCGTGGCGGTGCGGTCGTTGGCGGCCCGGATGAACGAGATCCGCTCGTCCAGGGCGGGCTCGATCCGGGTCGTGACGATGAGCTCGAGCACCTTGGTGTGCGTGCGCTGGGTCAGCGCCTCGGTGAGGCCGGGCATCGTCCGCAACGTGTCGAGCGCGGCGCTCCGGATGTCGGGGTCGGGCCCGCACGCGAGGACGTAGAGCATGCCGAGGAGCGCCTCGGGCGTGGCGGGCAGGGCCCCCTTGGCCGCGGCGAGCCGCACGGAGCGCGGCGCGGTGGGCTCGACGGCGCCCCGTAGGCTGTCGGGGACGCCGAGCTTGTCCCACGGGATGTCGGTCATGGCGCCCCCCGCTCGAACCAGAGCCGTAGCCCGTGGAGCGTCAGGTGCTCGTCCACCTCGTCGATCTCCTTGCAGGCACGCCCGACGAGGTTGGACAGCCCCCCGGTCGCGATGCAGTGCACCTGCCCTCCGAGCTCGTCCTTGCAACGGCGGGCGAGCCCGTCCACCAGGCCCACGTAGCCCCAGAACACGCCCGACTGCATGGCCGCCGTGGTGTTGGGCCCGATGGCGCGGTCGGGGCGCTGCACCTCGACGCGCGGGAGGCGGGCCGTGCGGGAGAACAACGCGTCCGCCGAGATCTGGAGCCCCGGCGCGATGGCGCCGCCCACGTAGGCCCCGGAGGCGTCGATGCAGTCGAAGGTCGTGGCGGTCCCGAAGTCGACGATGAGGAAGGGCGGCGCGTGCCGCTCCATCGCCGCCACGGCGTTGACGACGCGGTCGGGCCCGAGCTCGCGCGGATTGTCGATGCGGACGGGGAAGCCCAGCGCGCTCTTGTGGTCGAGCACCCGCGCCGTCTGGTCGAGGTAGCGGCGCACGCCCTTCTCGATGGCGTACAGGACCGACGGCACCACGGTGCACACGGCGACCCCCGCGATGTCCGTGGTGGCGACCTTGTGGTGCGCCAGGAGCTGCAGCAGCAGGATCCCGAATTCGTCGGTCGTGCGTTGCAGCGTCGAGATGCGCCACTGGTAGACGAACCGGGGGCCGTCGAAGAGGCCGATCACGGTGTTGGTGTTGCCGACGTCGACGACCAGGAGCATGGGCGCCGGGATAACCGGCGGACGATGTTCGACAAGCCCACCATGCGGATCATCCCATCCGCGACCGTGGTCCGCGTACACCTGTTCCGTCACGGCGAGGTCGCGGGGAGCCGTGTCTGCCGCGGGCAGTCCGACGCGCGCCTCTCACCGCGCGGCGAGGCCCAGAGCGATGCCGCCGCCGCCTGGTTCCGGGCGTCGCAACCCGCGCCGGACCTCGTGCTCTCGAGCGACCTCTCCCGTTGCGCCGCCCTCGCCCGGCGGCTCTCGGACGCGCCGGTCCTCGTGCCCGCGCTCCGGGAGCAGGACATGGGGCGGTGGGACGGCCGCGGCTGGGAGGAGCTCACCGTCGAGGACCCCGCGGGCACCTCCGCCTACTGGAACGACTACGTGCACGCGCGGCCCCCCGGCGGGGAGACCTACGGAGAGTGCTTCGCACGCGCCGCCTCCTGGTGGGACGCACAGGACTTCGGCGATCGCCGGGTGGTGATCGTCACCCACATCGGCGTCATCCGCGCGCTCGTCTGCCATTGGCTCGGTTTGCCGCCCGACCAGGCGCTCCGCTTCGCCCCAGCCTACGCGAGCCATGCGCGGGTCCTGCTCGCGGATGCGGGCGCGGTGGTCGAGTGCTTCGGGGAGACTGCTTATCTGCCCTCCGTTGGTGGCTGACTTCCCGTCGGAAGAAGAGATCGACCGCAAAGTACGCAAAGTACGCAAAGCGGAGGGAGAGGGACAAGGTTCCAGGGACCAGAGGTCTCCCCATTCCCACTCCTTTTTCCCTTCTTCCTTTGCGTCCTCTGCGTCCTTTGCGGTGAACCTCCCCTGCCTTTCCCGCAGGGGTGTCGTTCGCTACCCGATCTCCCCCGCGAGCACCGGCACCCCGCCCACGATCAACGCCCCGTCGTCGCGGAGGCTGGTGGCGATCCCCTCGATGGCGCCGATGCGCACGAGGGCTCCGAGGGTGTGGGACCGCTGGCGCCAGAGTGACAGCCGGTCCGGATGGTCCGACCACGCGAGGATCGCGGCGACGGCGCGCTCCAACACGTCCTCGCGATCCTGGGGGCCTTCGAGCGTCGCGAGGCTCGCCGCGTTCGGAAGCGTGGCGGGAAAGTCCACCTGGTTCACGTTGAGCCCGACGCCGAGCAGAACGAACCCGACGCGGTCGCCCACGGTGTCCATCTCCGCGAGCAGCCCCGCGACCTTCCTCCCCTCCCCCGTGACCACGTCGTTCGGCCACTTCACGCGCAGGCCGAAGGCCACGGCGAGGCCCGCCGCGGCGCCCAACGTGAGCAGGGGGGCCTCCCGCGCGAGGATGCGCGGACGGAGGACCAGCGTGAGCGTCAGGTTGAGCCCCGGCGGGCTCTCCCAACGCCGATCGAGCCGGCCCCGCCCCGCGGTCTGCGCCTCCGCGAGGACGACCGTGCCGTGGGGTGCCCCCGCCTCGGCGAGGCCGCGCGCCACGCGCTGCGTGGAGTCGACGGTCTCGTAGCGGTGGAGGAGCACGGCCCGCGCTTAGAGCAGCGCCGCCGCGGTCTCGGCGAGGGGGCTGCGCTCGCCCTTCCGAAGGGTGACGTGCCCCGCCAGCGGCGAGGTGCGGAAACGCTCGACCACGTAGGAGAGGCCGTTCGACGTGGCGTCCACGTACGGGTTGTCGATCTGATAGCGGTCACCGGTGAGGATGACCTTCGTCCCCTCGCCCGCGCGCGTGATGACCGTCTTGACCTCGTGCGGAGTGAGGTTCTGGGCCTCGTCGATGACGAGGTACTGGCGCGGCAGGCTGCGCCCGCGGATGTACGTGAGCGGCTCGACCTCGATGATCTTCTGGTCGATGAGCGCCTGGTAGTTGGGCGCCTGGGTCTTGTTCCCCCGCCCGCCTCCGCCACCCTGTGCATCCTCGCCGCCGAGGAGCAGGTCGAGGTTGTCGAAGATAGGCTTCATCCAGGGGTTGAGCTTCTCCTCGAGGGTGCCGGGGAGGAAGCCCACGTCCTTTCCGAGCGGGAAGATCGGGCGGGCCACGACGAGGCGGCGGTAGTGCTTGTCGTCCGCCACGCGCTGGAGGCCGCAGGCGATGGCGAGGAGGGTCTTGCCGGTGCCGGCCATGCCGTCGAGCGTGACGAGCGGCACGGTGTCGTCGAGCAGGAGGTCGAGCGCGAAGAGCTGCTCGCGGTTGCGCGCGAAGATGCCCCACACGCCTTCTTTGTAGCGGCCGACGAGCTGGAGGCGCTTCTGCTTCGCGTCGTACCGGGTCATCGCCGTCTGGGTCGGCTGGGAGGCGTTCTTCAGGATGACGAACTGGTGCGGACAGAGCCCGACGCCCTCTTCCGCCATCCAGCCCTTGCTGTACATCTCGCTCACGACGTCGCCATCGACCTCACGCTCGACGACGCCCGTGTACGCCTCGTCGATGTCGACGTGGGCGTGCTCGTAGTCCTCCGCGACCATGCCGAGGGCGTCCGCCTTGATGCGCATGTTCACGTCGCGGCTGACGAAGATCACGGTGCCGTTCTTGGCCTCGCGATGCAGGCGCAGCGCCGTGCGGAGGATGACATTGTCGTTGGTGTTCGCCGCACCCGCGAACAGCTCGCCGACATCCCCCGAGGTGCCGAGCTCGACGCGGAGATGGCCCCCACCCGGGAGCGGCACCCCTTCCCCGATGCGGCCGGTGGCCCGCATGGCGTCGATCTGGCGCGAGACGGTGCGCGCGGCCCGCCCCAGCTCGGTGAGCTCACGTTTGAACTTGTCGACCTCCTCGATCACCGTGATGGGAAGGACGAGGTCGTGCTCGTGGAACACGAGGTGCGCGTTCGGATCGTGGAGGAGCACGTTGGTGTCCAGGACGTACGTACGCTTTTCTGGCCCACGATAATGAGAGGATGCCACCGGATCTCCGCGGTTCAGGGAACGGTGAGGGTGTACTGTCGTCCGCCGCCGGACCCGCCGTCGGTGGCGCGCCCGGCCAAATCAACGGCCCGGTAGGCCACATCGGGGTTGTCGAGGTGGATCGTGCCGGAGAGGTTGGTGCCCCGCCCGATGTAGACGTTGAGCGCGCCGCCGCCAGCAGCGGGCGCCTGCGCGGTCGGGCCGGGGAGCGCGGTCACGACGACGGTGTTGGAGCCGCGCCGCAGGAACGGCCCGATGTCGAAGATCAACTGGGGCTCACCGGAGGCGATCCGCCGGGCCAGCACGCCGTTGACGAGGACCTCGAGCGTGTGGCCGGAGGATCCGTTGTCCTCGGTCACCAGCCACCACACGCCGGCGGGCGCACCATCGGCGGGCGCGCGATCGGGAGGCACGGGGGTGGCCGCGGGCGCCCCGGAGCCTGCGTACTCCACGGGCGCAACCACCTGAACGCGGTAGCCGGGTGCGTCGATCCACACGTTGCCCTGACCGTCGAATCGAACGGTTGCGTTTGTGAGGGACACCTCGGGCAACACGTCGGCGCGCACACCGTTGATGTAGACACTACCTGCGAGCAACGCGGGCACGAGTGCGTAGAGAATCATTCCTCGGGATCCATGCCCCCGTTGACCCGGATCCGCAAATCCTTCCCCACCTTGAAGACCGGCAGCACCTTCGGAGAGACGAAGATCGGCACGCCCGTACGTGGGTTGCGACCGGTGTATCCCTCGTAGTGGCGGGCCTTGAACGAACCGAAGCCGCGGATCTCCACCCGATCCCCGCGCAGCAGGGCATCCCGAATGGAGTCGAACAACACGTTCACGACCCGCTCGGCGGTTTGTCGGGGGAGGTTCTGCCGGCGGGCCACGGCATCGACCAGCTCGCTCTTCGTCATCGAAAACTCGAAGGGTTACCGCTGTATACCGGCGCCACAGAGGGTGGTCAAGGCGAATTGCGGGCGGGGGTCGCGGCGGCGGTGGCGCCTCCGGAAGCGGGCCCCGTCGGGGGACCCTTCTTCAACCCGACGAGGCGCCGGAGCGTGTCCTCGTTCTCCTTGATGATGATCATCAGCGGGCTCGCCACGTAGATCGTCGAGTAGCTGCCGAAGACGATGCCCATGATCATGGCGGTCGCGAACGTGCGGAGCACGGGGCCGCCCCAGATCAGGAACGGGACGAGCGCGAGGGCGGTCGCGCCGTTCGTGATGATGGACCGCGACAACGTCTGGTTGATGCTGTCGTTGATGAGCTTGTGCAGGTCCTGCTTGCGGTAGTGCTCCATGTTCTCGCGGATGCGATCGTAGATGACGATCGTGTCGTTGATGGAGTACCCGACCAGGGTCAGGAGCGCGCTGATCATGGACAGGCCGAACTCCTGCTGCGTGAGCACGAAGAAGCCGCAGGTGAGCGCGGCGTCGTGGAACAGGCAGAGGATCGCGCCGGGCGCGAACGCGAAGTCGAAGCGCACGCCGACGTAGATGGTGAGCAGCACCATCGTGACGATCATCGAGGTGAGCCCCGCCGCGCGCAGGTTTCCGCCCACCTTCGGGCCGACGGAGTCGGTCCGCTCGACCTCGAAGGCATGCCCTGCGAGCTCGGTGGACAGCGCGCCGCGGATGCCCTCGGCGATGCCCGGGAGCCGCGCGTAGAACTCGTTCTCCTCCGGGGAGGACTGGACGGTCACGCCCGGGAGCGTCGCGAGCGCGGTCGCGATGCGGTCGATCGGGACGGGCTCGCCCTTGTAGGTGACCGACGCGCGGGTGCCCACCTCGTCGTCGACGCGGAGCTCCTCGATCCAGTCGGCGCCGAACGTGGAGACCAGGGCGGCGCGCACGGCGTCGACCTCGTCCTGGTTGGCACTGGACGCCCCCTGCAAGCGCACGAGGTATCGGTTGTCGGTCGGCGGCCCGACGAGCTGGATCGCGTCGTCACCGATGCCGACGGTGCCGAGGGCCTTGCGCACCTCGCTGATCTCGGTCGGCTGCTCGAAGTGCACCTGCACCTCGGTGCCGCCGGTGAAGTCGATGCTCCAGTTGGGGCCGATCACGACGAAGAGCAGGATGCTGATCAGGACCAGGATCGCCGAGACGCCGGAGAAGAGGTTCCTCTTCCCGACGAAGTCGATGTAGAGGTCCTTGGGGAGAAGCTCTCTCATGGGTGCCTCAGATGCTCATGCGAGCGCGCTGCCCGCGGTTGACCAGGTCCATGAGCGTCCGCGAGACGAACACCCCGGTGAAGAGCGTCGTGAAGATGCCGATCATGAGGGTCACCGCGAAGCCCTTGATCGGGCCCGAGCCGTAGCTGTAGAGCACCACGCCCGCGAGCAGCGTGGTGATGTTGCTGTCCAGGACCGCGACGGTCGCGCGGTCGAAGCCGGCGTCGATCGACGCGCGAACGGATTTTCCGCTTCGAAGCTCCTCGCGGATGCGCTCGAAGATGATGATGTTGCAGTCGACCGCCATGCCGATGGTCAACGCGATGCCGCAGATCCCCGGGAGGGTCAGGGTGGCGCCCGCGAGCGCGAGCATCGCGACGAGGATCACCCCGTTGATGACGAGCGTGATGTCCGCGAGGATCCCGCTCACCCGGTAGTAGAACGCCGCGAAGAGCAGCACGAGCGACGAGCCGAGGACGGCGGCCAGGAGCCCCTCCTCGATGGCCTTGGCACCGAGGGAGGCGCCGACGGTGCGCACCTCGCCCACGCTGACCGGCGCGGGCAACGCGCCCGACCGCAGGACGAGCGCGAGCATCCCCGCCTCCTTGACCTGCTCGTCGATGTTCTGGCCGCCCATCGAGATGCTCGCGGTGCCGTTGATGCGCTCCCGGATGACCGGGGCGGACCGCACCTTCTCGTCGAGCACGATGGCGAAGCGCTTGCCGACGTTGTCACCGGTGACGTCGGCGAAGATCGCCTGCCCGCGCGGCTTGAACTCGAGCGCGACGTAGTACTCGCCGGTCTGGGGGTTGGGGCTCGTCTGGGCGTCGTTCACGTCGTCACCCGAGAGGATGACGTCGTCATTGAGGACGTACGACGCCGCGCGCGTCTCCACCCCGTCGACCTTCCGGTACTCCCAGAGGAGACGGCGGCCGGCCGGGAGGTACCCGTTCTCGACGAGCCACTCGCTGAGGTGCCGGTCGTCGCTGAACTCGGCCGGGGCCAGCGCGGCCTCGGCGGCCGTCACGCCCGCTTCGACGCGGCCGAGATCGGCCTGCTCGTCCACGAGCATGAATTCGAGACGGGCGGTGGTGCCGACGGCGGCCACGGCCTGCTCCACGTCGGTCTCGCCGGGGAGCTGGATGGTGATGCCGCGCTCGCCCTTGCGGGTGATGCTCGGCTCCTTCACGCCGGTCTCGTCGATGCGGTTCCGGATCGTCTCGAGCGCCTGGTCCACCGCGTTCTTCGCGACGGTGTCCCGAGCCTGTTCGGTCATCTCGAAGACGAGCCAGTCCTTGCCCTCGATGGTCTCGGTGTGCTCGTAGGCGTAGGCGGCGAACCGCTTGCGGAGGAAGCTCTGCACGGCGTCGAGGGTCGCGCCCTCTCCGGGGAGGATGAGGAGCACGGGCCGACGGCGGTCCCGCTTCACGTCCTCGATCTTCAGCCCCTCCTTCTCGGCGGTGGACTTGATCGGCCCGAGGTCGCGCTGGACCGTCGAGAGCACGGCCTCGTCGGTCTCCACCTCCAAGGTGAGATCGATCCCGCCTTGCAGGTCGAGGCCGAGGTTCACCTTCATGTTCGGCAGCCAGTTCACGTACGCCGGCAGGGGCTCGGCCAACGGGGGCGGCTCCTCCATGGCGGCGCGCTCGGCGGCGAGCTCCAGGTTCTGCTGGACCTCGGGGCCGAGGAACGTGGGGAGCAACAGCCAGATCGAACCGAGCACGGCCGCGACACTGACGGAGATCCGCGCGATGAGACCTGCTTCCATCACGACCCCTTGGCCGGCGTCTCCGCCTTGACCGGCTCCGCCTTGGTGAGATCCACCTTGCGGCGGACCGACTCCCGCTCGACCGTCATCACCACGTTGGGGGCGACCTCGAGGAGGAGCGTGTCCGACTTGACCTCGTGCACCTTCCCGTGGAGGCCCGCGGCGGTGACGACGCGATCCCCCTTCTGGATCGAGGCGAGCAACGCCGCCTGCTCCTTGGCTTCCTTCTGCTGCGGGCGCAGCATCACGAAGTAGAAGATGGCGACGAAGGCCACCATGAGCACGAGGCTCGACACGAAGCTGCCTCCGCCCGGGGCGGCTTGCAGCGAGAGGAGGAGACCGTCGGGGGTCAGCATGTTCAGGGCTCCGTGTCGGGGTCGGGACCGTCGGCGCCGAGCGGCCGCATCCACCCCACCGCCTCTCTCCGCAAGTCGAGGAGCGCGTCCGGCCCCGCTTCGACCGCGGCGCGCAGGCGCCCCATCAGTCGCTGATAGAACGAGACGTTGTGGAGGGTGAGCAGCCGGGGCGCGAGGATCTCGTTCGAAGTGAAGAGGTGCCGGAGGTAGGCCCGGCTGAAACGGGCGCACGTATAACATGCGCAGCTTTCGTCCAACGGTCGCGGATCGTCACGGTAGCGGCCGTGTTTGATGGTCACCCGACCCGCCGAGGTGAACGCACCGCCGAAGCGTGCGGACCGCGTGGGGAGCACACAATCGAAGAGGTCGACCCCCGCGAGCACGCCGTCGACGAGGTCGTGCGGATAGCCGACGCCCATGAGGTAGCGCACCTTGTCGGCTGGGAGGTGCGGGGCGGTGTAGGCGACCGTGCGGAACAGGTCCTCGCGGGGCTCCCCGACGGACAGGCCGCCGATCGCGTAGCCGTCGAGGTCCATGCCCGCGAGCTCCTGGGCGTGCGCGATCCGGAGGTCCTCGTGGAAGCCCCCCTGCACGATGCCGAACACGGCGGTGCGATCCGCGTGCTGCCGCGCCTCGAGGCACCGCTTCAGCCACCGGGTCGTTCGTTCGGTGGACGCGATGACGCGCTCGCGATCCGCGGGCCACTCGATGCACTCGTCGAACGCCATCGCGACGTCGACGCCGAGCGCCTCCTGGATCTCGATCGCCACCTCGGGGGTGAGCATTCGCCACTCCCCGTCGAGCGGCGACCGGAACTTCACGCCCTCCTCGGAGACCTTCCGCATCTCCTTGAGGCTGAAGACCTGGTAGCCGCCGGAGTCGGTGAGGATCGGGCCCTCCCAATCCATGAAGCGGTGCAGGCCGCCGAGGCGCTCGATGATGCGGTGCCCGGGGCGCACCCACAGGTGGTAGGTGTTCGCGAGCACCATCTGGGCGCCGGCGTCCCGAAGGTCGACGGGGCTCAACGCCTTCACGGTGCCGGCGGTGCCGACGGGCATGAAGGCGGGGGTGTCGACCACCCCGTGCGTGAGGTGGAGGCGACCTCGACGGGCCCGTACTTCGGGGGCGCCGTCGACGGAGTCGCGGTGGGCGGTGGCGAGGAGCTGGTAACGGGCGGCACGCATCGGCCCGCCCGTTTAGCCGATCAACGCGTGACGAGCATCGCATCCCCGTAGGAGTAGAAGCGGTATCCGCTCGATACGGCGTGTCGGTACGCGTCGAGCACCCGCTCCCGACCCCCGAACGCGCACACGAGCATGAGCAAGCTCGAGCGCGGGAGGTGGAAGTTGGTGAGGAGCCCGTGGACCCGCCCGAACGTGTAGCCCTCGCGGATGAACAGCTCGGTCGTGCCCGTTCCGGGGCCGACGGCGCTCTCGAGCGCGCGCGCGACGGTGGTTCCTACCGCGATCACGCGCCGGGCGCCCTGGATGGCCGCCCACGTTTCCGCGGGGATGTCGAAGCGCTCGGGGTGGAGGGCGCCGCGCGCGAGCTGCTCCGCACCCAGGGGACGGAACGTGCCGAGCCCGACCTCGAGCGTGAGGGAGACGTGGTGCACCCCTCGGGCCGCGAGCGCCGTGAACAGGCGCGGGGTGAGGTGGAGCCCGGCCGTCGGCGCCGCCGCGCCGCGCAGATCGCCGCGGGGACGCGCGTAGACGGTCTGGTAGCGCTCCTCGTCCTCGGCCGTCGGGGCGCGCCCGAAGTAGGGCGGCAGGGGAAGCTCGCCGGCGGCCGCGGTGAGGGTGTCGACATCGGGCTCGCAGGCCACGCGCCAGCGTCCGTCGGGGAGTCGCTCGCGCAACACCACGTGGCCGGGACCGCACACCAGCCGCTCCCCTTCGCGGAGGCGCCGCCCGGGCCGCACCAGCGCCTCGTCCCCGCCGGCCAGGAACACCTCGACGTTGCCCCCGCTCTCCCGCTGCGCACGTAGCCGCGCGCGATGCACGCGGATGTCGTTGACGACCAGGAGATCGCCCGGCTCGAGCAGGGCCGGGAGATCCAACACGGCGCGATCGGCGTGGGGCGGCCCCACCACCAGGAGCCGCGCGCCGTCCCGCTCCGGGAGCGGGTGCCGGGCGATGCGATCGTCGGGAAGATCGAAGTCGTACGGCGCGAGAGCGCGCTCGAGGTCCACCGACGGGTCGCCAGTCACCGGGGTCAGGGCTAGCGCCGCCCCATGCGAGAACGGAGCACCACATCGGGCCCGTTCGTATCGGTGTTCGGCACCGCCTCGAGGTGCTCGATGCGCACCTCGCGTGGGGCGCGGACACATACCTTCACCTGCCCTCCTCGGATCTCGCCGATGTAGACATCCACGTCGCCAATTCGCAAAATTCCAGCTTCTTTCATGGAAACTACCAACATCACGTTCTCCGGTGGATACAATGGGGGGTTCAGGTACCGGGCGATCGTACGACGAGCCGCCCCCTTCCACAAGCCCAACCTGCGCGGCGGCAGCTTGCAGCTTTGCTGCCCGTGGGGATAGTCCGCGCCGTTCGGGTCGGAACGATCCACGGAGATTCTCGGATGGACGAGCAACGGGTACGCGGGATCCTGCGCCGCAAGACAAACAATCCGGCCGCGGAGGGCGCTCCCGAGGAGGAGTCCGCCGGGTCCCCCACCTCGTGGACCCGTTCGGAGGCCACCCCGGCTCCCCGGGCCCCGCAGGCGCCCGAGCAGGCGCCGCCCGAGCCTCGCGCGCCCACCGACTTCGACGGGCTCCGCTCCGTCGGAGAGATGGACCCCGCCGAGGTCGCCGAGATGATGAACGCGTTCGGGCCGCCCCGCCAGACGGGGCCGCTCCGCCAGGGCCAGCGCGTCCGCGGCGCGATCTCCCGCCTCACGCCCACGCTGGCGTTCCTCAGTGTCGGCGCCAAGTCCGACGCGAGCATCGACCGCGCCGAGCTCAAGGCCGACGTTGCGATGGGTGACGTGCTCGACGCCTATGTCGTGTCGGTGAAGGACGGCGAGGTCCGCCTCTCCCGCAGCCTCGGCGGCGACACCACGCGCGAGCTGCTCGACGAGGCGATCGAGAGCAAGATCCCCGTCCAGGGCAAGGTGGTCAGCCGGAACGAGAACGGCTTCATCGTCGAGCTCTCCGGCGGGGTGAAGGCGTACTGCCCGAATTCCCAGATCGACTTCCAGGTCGCGCCCGACGCCGACCTCGACGCCTACATCGGCCGCTCCCTCGCCTTCCGCGTGCTCGACGTGCGCGGGCGCGAGGCGAAGGTGTCCCACCGCGCGATCGCAGAGGTGGAGGCACGCGCCGCCGCCGACATCGCGATCACCTCGGTGGTGGAGGGGGAGGTCTACGACGGGGTCGTCACCGGCATCCGCGAGTTCGGCGCCTTCGTGCGCATCACGGCGGGCGTCGAGGGGCTGGTCCGGCTCCCCAACCTGTCGAAGAAGCGGGTCGAGTCCGCCGCCTCGGCCGTCACCGAGGGCCAGGCCGTGCGGGTGCGCGTCCTGTCGGTGGACATCCCCCGCAAGCGCGTGGATCTCGGCATCCGCCAGGTCGACGACGGCGACACCACCGTCGAAGCCGACCGCCAGCCCCGCCGCGCCGAGTCGATGACCACCGGCGGCACCTTCGGCACGTTCGGCGCCCTGCTCCAAGGCGTCAACGTCGCGAAGAAGCGCAAGTAGCGGATCGCCCGGGCGGCGCTCCGCTCCCGGGGGACCGGTGCCGCCGCCCGAAGCCGCGGCCGTCCCTAGAGCCGCTGCCGGACCGACGTGAGGTGCTCCATCGCGGCCCGCTTCTCGCCCTGCCGCGTCAAGAGCTCGGCGGGATGGAAGGTCGCGAGCACGTCCGCGGCCCCCCACCGGGTCCAGGCCCCGCGGCCGCCGCTCCGCACGCCGACCATCGCCGCGGCGGGATCGCCCATCGCGAGCAGGAGCTTGGGAGCCCCCACCTCTAGCTGCCGGAGGAGCTGGCCGCGGCAGGTGCCGGCGGCGCCGGCGACCGCGCAGGCGTTCGCCTCCAGGACCCAGACGTCCGCGCGCTCGAGGGCCAACACGTGCATGAGCATGCGGTCGAACATCACGCCACTCTCGCCCGCGAGCCGCTCGCCGAGGGGCCCCGCCGCGACGACGGCGAGCCGCGCCTCGGCGTTTCCCGCGCCGCGCAGGGACACCGCCTCCGCGCCGCACGCGGGGCACGGGGGGGCGGCGGCGAGGAGCTGGGCGATCTCGTCGTTGGGGTTCCGGAGGACCTTCTGCCACTTCGCGCCGAACAACCCGGCGAGGCCGGGGCCGCCGCCGGCGGGGGCCGGCTCCGCGGACGGGCGCGGCGCGGGCGCGTCGGGACGCTTCGATGCCTCGATCGCCGGTGGTGCGGGGCGGGGCGCGACGGAAAGTGGCGGGCGCGCGACGACGATGGGGGGCGGCGCCGGGCGGAGCGGCGCGCCCGAAGGAGCCCCGACGACGGGCCGGTGGGGCTCCACCCGCGCCACCGAGGGCTGTGGCGGGGGGCGGTACGGCTGCCCAGCCGGCCACGGCTCCGCGGCGGGGAGCCCCTCGAGCGGCCCCGTGGAAGCCAGGAAGGCGCCCGTGGCGCGCCACGATTCGGCGGCCGCCAGCGTGTCCGCGACGAGGGCGGCGAGCTCTTGCGCGAGGTCCGACATCCCCAGACCCCTATCCCGGCGGGCCCGCCCCGATCGAGGGAACCCGAGCGGCGCGGCCGTCGAGGTCGATAGACTCCCGGATGCCCGAGATCCCCGTCGTCCTGGCCTCCACGAGCCCCGCCCGCCTCGCCCTGCTCCGCGCCGCCGGAATCGTGTGCACCGGCGTCGCCCCCGGGGTGGACGAGTCCCGCATCCTCGCGCCCACCCCTTCGGAGCTCGCGATGGCGCGGGCGGTCGCCAAGGCCGAGGCGGTGCCGGTGCCGGGCGCCATCGTCATCGGCGCCGACCAGGTTGCGCATCTCGACGGCGAGACGTTCGGAAAGCCGCTCGACCCCGCCGATCACCGGGCGCGCCTGCGCCAGCTGCGCGGCCGGACCCACACCCTGACCACCGCCGTGTACCTCCGCCTCGACGCGCGCACCGCGCGCATCCGGGCGGACGCCCACCTCCGCTTCCGCGCGGATCTGTCCGACGCGGAGATCGACGCCTATGTCGCCACGGGCGAGGGCTCGGGGTGCGCGGGGGGATACGCGGTCGAGGGGCTCGGCGCCAACCTCATCGCGGCGATCGACGGCGACTACTTCGGTGTCCTCGGGCTCCCGCTCCTCGACGTCATCGCGAACCTGCGCCTGCTCGGGTGGCGCCCCACCTTTCCGACGCCCCCGTACTGACGTACAATCGCGCGGATCCTCAACGATACGACTGGGAGCCTCTCGATGACCACCCGCGCGGTCGGGATCGACCTCGGGACCACCTTCTCGGCCATCGCGCACGTCAACAAGTACGGCGTCCCCGAGATCCTGCACAACGCCGAAGGCGAACGCATCACCCCGTCGGTGGTCCTGTTCGAGGGCGAAGAGGTGATCATCGGGACCTACGCCAAACAATCGGCGGTGGCGTACCCCGAGCAGGTCGTCGAGTTCATCAAGCGCCACATGGGCGACGACGACTTCACCTTCGAGTACCGCGGCGAGGTCTACACCCCCGAGCGCCTGTCCGGCTTCATCCTCGCCAAGCTCAAGCACGACGCCGAGCTCCGGCTCGGGCACCGCATCGACCAGGCCGTCATCACCGTCCCCGCCTACTTCGGCGACAAGCAGCGCCGAGCCACGATCCGCGCCGGTGAGTACGCCGGGCTGCGGGTCCTCTCCCTGCTCAACGAGCCGACCGCCGCGGCGTTCGCCTACGGCCTCGCCAACCCCGACGAGAAGAAGCGCCTCCTCGTGTTCGATCTCGGCGGTGGCACCTTCGACGTGTCGATCGTCAAGATCGAGGGGCGTGACATCTCGGTCCTCGCCACCACGGGCGATCACCAGCTCGGCGGCAAGGACTGGGACGACAACCTCATCCGCTTCGCGGCCGACCAGTTCCGCGCCCGCCACGGCATCGATCCCCTCGACGACCTCGCGGCCTACCACGACCTCCGGCAGAAGTGCACGAGCGCCAAGCTGTCGTTGACCAAGCGCCCCCGGGTCAACCTCTTCTACGACTTCCGCGGCAAGATCCTCCGGCTCGAGCTCACGCGGGAGAAGTTCGAGGACCTCGGCTCCGGCATGGTGCGGCGCTGCGAGGCCCTCACCCGCGACGTCCTGGAGGACGCCAAGCTCGGCGTCGACGACATCGACACCGTCGTGCTCGCCGGCGGATCGACCCGGATGCCGATGATCCGGGAGATGATCCGGAACATGTTCGGGCGCGATCCCGCGACCGACATCAACCCCGACGAGTGCGTGGCCCTCGGCGCCGCGCTCACGGCCGCCATCGAGTCCTCGAAGCTCGCGGGCGAGGCCCCCCCGGTCGACATCCGGACCCACGACGTGACCAGCCACTCGCTCGGCATGGTCGTGTACCGCGAGGGAAAGCTCTACAACAGCCGGATCATCGAGCGGAACAGCCGCATCCCCTGCGAGCGCACGCGCGACGACTACGTCACCACCCACGACGGCCAGACCACCATGGATCTGTGGCTCGTCCAGGGTGAGAACACCGATCCGCTCGAGTGCAACGTGCTCGGACACTTCGAATTCTACGGCATCCCCGCGCGTGCCGCGTCGCGCTCGCGGCTCTCCGTCACGTTCCGCTACAACGCCAACGGGATCGTGGAGGTCGAGGCGATGGACCTCGACTCCGGCCAGACCCTCGCGCACCGCCTCGCCGCCGGCGCCGTCACCCTCGAGGATCTCGCCCGCAACCGCGCCCCGATGAACATCGTGCTCCTGATGGACTGCTCGGGCTCCATGTACGGCCGCAACATCGAGGAGGCCCGCAAGGCCGCCCTGGCGTTCGCCGACGCCTCCCTCGGGCCCAACCGCCAGATCGCGGTGGTCGGGTTCCCCGGCGGCATCCTCTGCCCGCTCACCGCCGACGTGCGGAAGATCAACGCGGCCATCGGCGGCCTCACCCCGATCGGCTCGACCCCCATGGCGGAGGGGCTGGCGGCCGCCCGCGAGCTCATGAAGTCGAAGGCCGGGGTGCAGCGCGTCTACGTGGTGCTCACGGACGGACACCCCGACGATCCCGACGCCACCACGGGCGAGGTCACGCGCATCCGGACCAGCGGCGGGCGGATCATCACCATCGGGGTCGGTGCCCAGGTGCGGCCCGACTTCCTTCGGAACCTCGCCTCGCGGCCTGAGGACTACCACTTCTGCAATGAGTCGGTGGAGCTCCAGGGGACCTTCATCAACCTCGCGACCGAGCTGGGGAGCAACTAGATGGCCGACAACAAGACGCTTGACGAGCGCATGGAGGATCTCACGGAGCTGTTTCGGGAGCGGCTTCGGACGGATGTCGTCCAGCAGAAGGCGTTCGACCAGCTCTACGAGGAGCTCCGCCAGTACAAGGACGACTTCGTCTTCCAGATGGAGAAGCCCTTCCTCCTCGATCTGCTCCTGTTCTACGACAGCCTGAACTGGTTCCAGCAGAGCCTGCAGAAGCAGGAGATGAGCCCCGACGTGGTCGCGGACAGCTTCCAGTACCTCCTGGACGAGTTTTTGGAGCTCCTCTACCGTCGCGACGTGGTGCCCTGCGAGAGCACCCCCCGCTTCGACCGCCGCATGCACAAGGCCGTGCGCGTGCTCCCCTCCTCCCACCCGGCCGAGGACTGGAAGGTCCAGGCCGTGCTCAAGCGTGGGTTCGTGCGGGGCGAGCGCCTGCTCCGCGCGGAAGAGGTGGCGGTGTTCCGCAGCAACTCCGATTCGGACGAATCCAAGGAATGACGACCCGTTCCATGCGAACTCGCCCGACGGCTTCGATCCGAGGCTCCGCTCATGAGTGAGGAAGGCATCATCCTCGGCATCGACCTGGGAACCACGTTCTCGGCGATGGCCTACGTGGACCGCCACGGGAAGCCGGTCATCCTCCCCAACGGCGAGGGGCAGCCCACCACCCCGTCGGTCATCCACTTCTACGACCGCGAGGCCTGCGTCGTGGGCGAGGAAGCGGTCAAGATGGTCGTGGTCGACTCGCTGAACGTCGTCCGCTTCATCAAGCGGGCGATGGGCGAGCCGAACTACTTCCTCGAGTTCTTCGGGAAGTCGTACTCGCCGCAGGAGCTCTCGGCCATCATCCTGCGGAAGCTGAAGGACGACGCCGAGGAGGCTCTCGGCTTCGAGGTGAAGGAGGCGGTCATCACCGTCCCCGCCTACTTCAACAGCGCGCAGCGCGGCGCCACCCACGAGGCCGGCACCCTCGCGGGCTTCAACGTGCTCTCGATCATCAACGAGCCGACCGCGGCCGCGATCGCCTACGGCGTCGAGCGGCTCGGCGGCGATCGCAACCTGCTCGTGTTCGACCTCGGCGGCGGCACCTTCGACGTGACGGTCATGGAGATCCGGGGCACCACGCTCCGCACCATCGCGACCGACGGCAACGCCGAGCTCGGCGGCAAGGACTTCGACGACCGGCTGCTCAACCACGTTGCCGAGCAGTTCCTCCAGAAGTTCGGCCTCGACCCGCGTGACGAGCCCCAGCCCTACCAGGAGCTCTACGAGCGCTGCCTGCACGCGAAGATCTCGCTCTCCAGCAAGCCGCGCGCCGTCATCCCGGTGAACTTCCGGGGCCACCGCACCGTCGTGCCGATCACCCGCGAAGAATTCGACAGCATCACGCGCGATCTCGTGGAGCAGTGCGCGGACACGTGCGCCATCGTCCTCGAGAAGGCGAAGATGCGGTGGAGCGACATCGACGACGTGCTCCTCGCCGGCGGGTCGACCCGCATGCCCGTCATCCAGGACGTGTTGCGGCGCCTCTCCGGAAAGGTGCCCGTGGCCGGGGTGAACCCCGACGAGTGCGTCGCCCTCGGTGCGTCCCTGGCGGCCGTGTTCCGTCATCGGCCCAAGCACCCCGCCATCCAGGCGTACCGACAGTCCCTCGCGCGGCGCCAACGCCCCGAGGCGACCGCCGATCCCCGCTCCGCCCCCTCGATGGCCTCCCAGCCGAGCGCGTCCACCGGAGGCAGCCTCCCCGAGGGCGCGGGCCTACCGGGGATCCGCATCACCGACGTGGCCTCCCACCCCCTCGGCATCGTCGTGCTCGACTCGGCGCTCCGCGAACGCATCGTCTCGCTCATCCCGCAGTTCACCCCGCTGCCGTGCGAGAAGCGCGGCCGCTTCGCGTACGCCTACGACGGCATGACCGCCGTGCGCGTGGAGGTCACGGAGGGCGTGGGCGAGTCGCGTGACGAGGTCACCGTCATCGGTGAGGTCATCCTCGACGATCTCCCGCCCCGCCCCCGCGGGACCCCCATCGAGGTCGTGTACCGCTACACGCTGAACCAGATGCTCGAAGTGGACGTGACCGACGTCGAGACCCGGCAGACCCGGCGCGCGACCATCCTGCTCCGCGGGGGCCTCTCCGGCGACGGGATGGATGCCGCGCGAAAGCGCATGGCCTCGGCGAACATTCACTGATCCATTCATGTTCTTCACCCCTTCGGGGGTTGACGCGTCCTTACCCAAGAGGCACCCTCCGCTCCAATGGATCGTCGAGACCTCGATGAGATCGAGCGCTTCCTGACGTTGGTCGGGCGCCCCTCGCTCTTTGCCTACTACGGCCTGGAGCCGAGCACGCCGATCGACGCGCTCGACGAGGCCGTGAAGAAGAAGCGCGCGTGGGCGCAGGGCCAGCAGTCGAACCCGAAGTACAAGTCCGAGGCGTTGTTCCTCATCAAGAGCAACAGCGTCGTCCGCCGGGTGTTCCTCGACCAGCTCGACGAGTACCGCGAGCACGTCCGGGACGACACCGCCGGCCGGAACCTCGACGTGCTGGCCTTGTACATCCGGGGCACCCTCGCCTCCCGGATCCTCACGCACCAGACCGAGGCTGCGATCCGCCACCAGGGCCGCCAGCTCGAGCTCTCCGACGCCGCCGTCTCGCGCCTCCTGGAGGAGCTGCTCGTCGAGACGGGCTCCACCCGCGCGGACGCCGGATCGGACGACGTGACCGCGGAGGCGACCGCGATCGACCACTACGCGATCCTCGGCGTGGCCACCAACGCACAGCCCCCCGCCATCGAGGAAGCCTACCGCAACCGCTACCGATGGGCCCGGAGCCTCAAGGACCTCAAGCGCTCGGCCGAGGTGCTCCAGGCGCTCGACGACGCCTGGCGCATGCTGTCGGATCCGAAGCGCCGCATGCGGTACGACGAGCGCCGCCTCGAGATGCTGGAGGTCACCGACGAGGTGGAGAAGCGCGCCGCGGCCCTCATCGGCCTCCTCGGCGGCCCGCCCGACGCCATCACGGGCGAGGCTCCCCTCCCCGGCGCCCCACCCTCCGCGGTCCACGAGGTCGGGTACACCGCCGCCTCCACCACCGGCCCTCGCCCGAAGATCCAGGCCCGCACGCCGACGGACCCGAGGACGTCGGACCCGCGGCTCACCATGCCCCCGCCGGTGCTCGCGCCCTCCATGGGGCCTCCGACCATCGCGCTCCGCCCACTGGATGCCGACGCCTCCGGCAGCACCAACGTTCGTGCGCCCTCGCCCCCCTCCGTGAGCGGCCGGACGATCGGCCTCGCGCAGGGGCCGCAGACGATGGCGACGCTCGGTCCGCGCCTCGCGGTGGACGGCCCCGACGTCGTGTCGATGAAGGCCGGCGGGCGCGACCTCAACCGCACCTTCGTCATCCGCAACGTCGGCCAGGGGAAGATGCCCGGCCGGGTCACGAGCGACCGCCCCTGGCTCAAGGTCCCGCAGACCCGGCTCGACCCGACGGCGGCGGAGCAGCGGGTGACCGTCACGGTCGCCTCCGACGAGATGCCGTGGGGCCGCACCGCGGGCACCATCACCGTGGTCACCGACCACGGCGAGCGCCGCACGCTCACCCTCCAGGTCACCCGCACGTCGCTCCTGCCCTGGTTTGCGGGCCTCGCGGTCGTGGCGCTGTTCGCGGTCACGGTGGCGGCCGCGGGCTTGTTCTGGCTCCAGCAAGCGGACGCCGCGCGCGCGCTGCTCGTCCTCACCGTCGATCCGGTGGCGGACCGCGTCTTCGTCGACGGCAAGCTCGTGGGAGCGGGCGCGCGGCTCGAGATCGCCGAGCCCAGACCCGGAGCGCCCTTCCAGCTCCGGGTGGAGGCCGACGGCTTCGAACCGCGCGAGGAGATCGTGACCTTGCGCGAGGGCGAGCACACGACGCGGACCGTCCGCCTCGAGCTCGCGGACGACATGCGTTGGACCCCCGCACCCGACGACGAGGGCGTGCCGCCGGAGCCGACCCTCATCTCGTCGCTCCAGGGCGTGGGCGTCTCGCTCGCCCCCTGCCTCGTGGAGGCCGGCGTCCCCACCGCGGAGGCCGTCTACACCGCGTGGGTCACGCCCGACGGCCAGGTGCGGCGCGTGGACATCGCCTCCGCCAACTTTGCCGTGGAGCCCGCCCAGGCGTGCATCCAGCGTGCGTTCAGAGGGGTTCGTGTGCCGCCGTTCCTCGGCGACTACGCCTCCGTCGAGACCCGCCTCTCGGTCTCGGTCGCCCCGTGAAGCGCACCCGATCGGTGGCGGAGCTGCGGGAACAGGCCCTGGGCCTCCTCGACGAGGACCCCCGGCGCGCCTTGACGCTCGCCCGCGAGGCCCTCGGTCGCCAGCCGGACGCCGAGAGCTTCTTCGTGTGCGGGTTGGCGCTCTGCGGGGCCGACGAGCTGGAGGAGGGCCTGGACGCGCTGCGAATGGCCGTGCAGCTCGACGAGGAGCATGTCGACGCCCTCGTCGCGCTCGGGCGCGAGCTGTTCGACGGCTGCGAGTTCGACGAGGCCCGCGGGATCCTCCTCAACGCGCTCCGGCTCGATCCGCACCACCCGGAGGCCTTGTACTACCGCGCCTGCCTGCGGGAGCGCCGGGAGGACCACGATGGCGCGGCCCGGGATTACCAGGCCGCCGCGCTAGTCGATCCGGAGGGCTTCCCCGCGCCCATCCCGCTGTCGGACGAGACCATCGAGACCCTCACCGAGGAGGTCATCGAGCTCCTCCACCCCTCCCTCCAACGCTACCTGGAGAACGTCACCATCCTGGTGGACGAGGTTCCCTCCGTCGAGCTGCTCCGCCAGTTCGACCCGCCCGCCCGCCCGGGAGAGGTGCTGGGTTGCTTCGCGGGGCACGCCCTCACCCAGCGTTCGAGCGACGATCCGTGGAGCGCCCTCCCCGCGACCATCCTGTTGTTCCGTCGCAACCTGATGCGCGTGGCGCACGACGAGGAGAGCCTGCTCGACGAGCTGCGGATCACGTTGCTGCACGAGATCGGGCACTTCCTCGGCCTGGACGAGGAGGATCTGGAGCAGCGCGGATTGGATTGAAACAAGAGCTCCGCTCGCCCTTGACGTGATGAGGAGCCAAAGATAGTAGTTTGTGCCGTTCGGGGAAGTAGCTCAGCTGGGAGAGCGCCGCGTTCGCAATGCGGAGGTCGTGGGTTCGATCCCCATCTTCTCCACCACCCCATGAGCCCCGGTTGGACCCCGTGTCCGACCGGGGTTCTTCGTTTGAGGCCTGCGGTCGTCGAGGCGCACGCCGGGACCCTGGCCGCCGGCTGGTTAGATTGACCGCCAGGAGTGCGAGACTTCTTGAAGCCCCCCGCCGTACGCACCGCCGCCCTCCCCTCGCGCCCGACGCCCGTGCGCACGGGCTTCGCGGTCGCCGACGACGGGACCAGGCTCTACTGGCGCGCGGTCGGCTCGGGCCCGCCGATCGTCTGCTGCAACGGCGTGGGCGTCAGCATCTTCTTCTGGAAGTACGTCGTCCAGCACTACTGCTCGACCCACACCGTGCTGTTGTGGGACTACCGGGCGCACGGCCGCAGCGACCGCCCGGCCGACATCGCCCACGCCGACCTCTCCATCCCCCGGCACGCGCGGGATCTCGAGGCGGTCATGGACGCCGCCGGGGTCGACGCAGCGCTGCTCATGGGCCACTCGATGGGGGTCCAGGTCGTCCTCGAGTTCCACCGCCACCACCCCGAGCGGGTGCTGGGGCTGGTGCCGCTGCTCGGCACGGCAGGCCGCGCGTTGGAGACCTTCTACGACTACGCCGGGTCCCCTACCTACTTCCGCGCAGCGGCGCGGCTCCTCGACGCCCTGGGGGACCGCTCCCACTACGTCATCCGGCCCCTGATGGAGTCGCCGTTCGCCTGGTGGGTCGCGCGCAAGGCGTCGCTCGTCGACCCGCTCTACTGCCGCAAGGAGGACCTGCTGCCGTACATGCGGCACCTCGCGTCGCTCGACATGCGGGTGTTCCTCCACACGGTGCTGCTCACCCAGGAACACGACGCGTGGGACACCTTGCCGGGCATCCGCGTCCCCACGCTGGTGATCGCGGCCGAGCGAGACACCTTCACGCCCATGTGGCTCTCCCGCAAGATGGTGAAGTCCATCCCCGGCGCGGAGTTCCTGGTGCTCGCGGACGGCTCCCACGCCGCCCTCATCGAGCAGCCCGACACCATCCACCACCGCATCGACCGCTTCCTGCTCGAGCGGCGGGTGTTCCCGATCTGACGCCCGGGAGGGGGGCCTACGCCTCGACGGTGAGCGAGTCGAGCTCGCTGTCCGCGTCGAGCGCGCGCCACGCCCCGCCGATCCGCAAGCGCGCGCGGTCCCGCAACACGCCCCGCCGCCAGCGCACCTCGACCTCCCGGCCTCCGAGGGTGCCCCGTGCGCGCACGGACGGGCCCAGGCCCTCGCGGACCCAGGTAAGCCCCAACGCACGAACGACGGGCTCCTTCTCTCGATGCAGCTCTACCCGGCGCAGCCAGCAGGCCCCCCACAACGTCCAGATCGCCGTGAGCAGCACGAGCACCCCTGCGAGGATGCTGTTGGTGACCGATTCGTCCAGGTAGAGCGACGCTACCCCTCGAGGTTCACTTCGAGCCCCTCCCGGGCCAACCGCACCCGCAGCGGGGTGTGGGCGGCCCAATACTCGGCGAGCACGTCGAGGTCCGTGTCGGTGGCGTCCGGCGCGTGGTGGAACAGGTAGAGATCCTTGACCCCGGCCGCCTCGCACACCGCGACGGCGTACTCCGGGTAGGAGTGCCCCCACGTCATCTTCTCGAGGTACTCCGGCAGGGTGAACATCGTGTCGAACACGACGACATCGGTGCCCCGCAAGAAGTCGATGAATTGCGCCTCCCGCCCGTTGGGGAGCCCGCCGCCGGCGAGCCCCTCGCCCGGGCGCGACAGGGGCGCGGTGTCCGTCACGTAGGCGATCGAGCGGCCGCCCATCGACGCGCGGTAGGCGCACGCGCCGCCGGGGTGGTTCAGCGCGAAGGCCACCAGGTTCCACGGGCCGCGGGTGAAGGGCCGCGCGGGCCGGATGGCTTCGTACGTGATGCGCCCGGGCACCTCGGGGAGCCGCAGCGGATGGAACACGCCGTTGAGATAGCGCGCGATCCGGTCCTTCGCCCCGTCGGGGTGGAAGGCGGGGGCGGTCACGGTCGTCTCGAATGAGGGCGCGAAGATCGGCCCGAAGAACGGAAAACCGAAGACGTGGTCCATGTGGAAGTGCGAGAAGAGCACGTGCAGCTCGCGCTCCGGCCGCTCCAGCAGGGCCCGGCCCAGCGCCCGGGCACCGGTGCCGCAGTCGAAGACCAGCGAGGGATGCCCGGCCGCAGCCACCTCGACACAGGAGGTGTTGCCGCCATAGCGACTCGTGTCGATGCCGGGTACGGCAATCGAACCACGCACGCCCCAGAAGCGTAGGATCATGGGCGTGTCATCCGCGGCGGACAGAATGTGCCGTTCGCGTTGGTCGTCCGCATGCCGCAACCTACCGCGCAACCGCGTCGGGAGGCAACCCTGGAGGCCCCCGCTTCGACAATGAGATTGAGGTGGTGCGCGGTACAAGATTCGAACTTGTGACCTTTGGCTCCGGAGGCCAACGCTCTATCCAGCTGAGCTAACCGCGCGCAATCCGTACCGTTGCCGGCCCACCCTTCTATGCCGACGCCTCGTCGGCGTCAAGCGCCGCCATGGCACCGGGCTGCGCGGCGACCCACCGGCGGAGATCGGGGAGCGTGCGATCCCGCCAATCGTCGCCACACCGGGCCTCGGCGAACGCGCGGAACAGCCCGCCGAGCACGAAATGGAGCTCCTCGTAGAGGAACATCCGCTCGTAGAGAACCTCGCCCTCGTCACCCGACTTCACGAGCGCGGGGAGCTTGGCCGCCGCGATCTCGATGCGCGGCGCCTTGAGGGTGACGGTGTACTCACGATCCTCACGACGGAGGGCGAGACGAACGTCACGGATGACCTTGCCGCCCGCAAGCGCGGCGTGCGCTTCGGGGGTGAGCGAGGGGTTGTCCCCCGTCATGATCGCGGAGACCTTGTCCTCCCCCACCGCGCGGAACGCGATTCGGTCGTCGACCCAATACTCCACGGCCCCGTTGCCCTCGCCGAGCTCGACCCGGCCCTGGCCGGTCTCGCTCTGGTACCAGAGCCAGAGGAAGAACTCCGACGCCACGTGCGGGGGCGCGCCTTCCATCTCCTCGCCTTCCATCGCTTCGAACTGGCTCACGAAATCTCCATGCGCAGATCGCTCGCGCCGCTGCTCATGAGCCCGCCGGCCAGGTCCGCGCGATCACCCACGAAGTCGAGGGGATCGTGGGGCATGAGGGACATGCCGAAGGTGCGGTGCCACAACTTGCGGAAGGTGTCGTTCGGGGTCTCGGACTGGTTGTGGAAGATGACCCAGTTCTCGTTCAGGTTCCACGCGACCTCGTGGACCGCCACGCTCGGCAGCGTCTTGAGGAGCATCTCCATCTCGAGCGCCTCCTTCAGCTCCGCCTTGACCTTCGACGGGCAGCGCTCGCGGCTGTTTGCCTGGCACCAACCCTCGCAGCGCTTCTGGAGGTGCGCCTGGAACAGCCTGGCGGGCAGCACCTTCTTGTCGATGCGCATCGCGAACACGGCGTAGTTGTTGTAGAGCCAACGGTTCGTGTCGGCGAACGAGGTGTCGAGCAGGTTGTGGACCTGGACCCAACCGACGCGCTGCTCCTTGTGGACCTCGGTCAGCGGCTCGCGGAAGGCGTTCTCCTCGAGCGCGTTGATGTAGAGGTCACGAAACCCTTCGGGCGGCTCGACGGCCCGGTAGCGACGTACCGACAGGGACCCCTTCAGAACACCCATGCACACCCGCGGAGAGCCGAGCGACTAACGCGCCCACGACTAGCTCGCAGGCTCCCGAAGCTCGGCGAGCGCGTGGCGGAAGATCACGACCTCGCCGCCCGCCTTGGTCCGCACGGCGAATTCGTAGCGGGACACCCAGGCGATCTCGCCGCTGAAGCACTCTCCCTCGAGCGTCACGGCGGTGATCGGGACGCTGCGGTCGAGCGCGAGGCCGAGCCGGCGGTCGGAGCAGGCGTAGCGGTCCTGCGGGCGGGGGATGGGCTCCACGACGGCGTCACGGCGGGCCTTGTCGTAATCGAGCCCCTTGCGGACCTTCTTGTGATCGTCCGGCGCGTAGGCGTATTTAATCTGGAGCTTGTGCACGCGCTGCTCGGCCCCGGACTCGCTCTCGACGAACACCACCTCGTAGCGTTCGACGGCGCGCACGCGGGCGCGGATCTGGCGGTGGCCGTGGAGGCCCACCGTGAGCTCCCGCCCGTCGGCGAGCGCCGCCTCGAGCACGGTGCGCTCCCGGTTGGCCTCGAGCTGGGCCTCGACGCGGCGGCGGGTGAGCACCTGGAGCAGGTTTGCCTGCCCCATCACGATCTGCGTCGCGAGCGCGCGATTGATGTCGTGGCGGGCCATGAGCGCCAGGACCTCGTCCTGGAAGGCCATGCGCTTGAGGAGCTCGTTGAGGTCCGCGCGTCCGGACGCGACCTGCCGAGCGGCCTCGACGGTCAGGCCCGTGTTCTTGGCGATCTCGGCTGCGCGCCGCGCGTAGGGATCCTCCCGCATCGGGCGCCGACGGTCGTCCCGCCCGGGCGGCCCCTTGCGGACCGCTCCCCCCCCGCCCATCGGGCCACGGCCCGGACGCCCATCGTCTCTCGACATCGCCCCGCAATAATGACCCGACCGCGTCAGAGCAACAAACGGTTAGAGCCCGCCGGTGCCCCTGCTGCTCTTCCTGCTGGCCTGTTCGGGCGGTTCGCACGTCCTCCGAGCCGGTACGGACCCCACTTCCGACGCGGGCGGAGCTCGCGTCGCCCTGCCCGGCCTCTCGGACGTGGCTTGCGACAACAGTGACTGTCGCGCGCTCGTCGCGGGGTCGCTGCTCTCCCTCCCGGACGCCACGCCCGTCGGCACCGCGGGCGCGCTGGCTGCGTTCGACGTGCTCAGGGTCACGTCCGCAGGCTGGGAGGTCGAAGGGGCGTGCGGTCCGGACGCCCAGGCGTCGGCCCCCCGCTGTGTCGCCCCGCTCGCGGCCGACGGCACGCCCGGCACACCCGTCCCCGTCCCCACGCTCCCGCCGGCCCTGGAGGAGGACACCCCCTCCTTCAGCGCCGCCGCGACCGCCTTCGGCGCGGCCTGGAACGCAGGCATCGCGGCCGGATGGCGGAGCGGCTTCCACCGCGTGATCGTCGGGCCCGGCGGCGGGCGCATCACCTGGCTCCGCGGGATCGACGGCGCGGGCCAGCTCGTCCGCGCGGGCAACGGCTCGCGGACCGTCCGCCTCGGCGCCGCCACCGCGTCGGTGTCGTGGCCGGGCTGGTTGGCCCTCCACCCCACGGGAGTCGAGGCCTACCTCGTCGCGTGGCCCTCCCCGCTCGTCCGCGCGTTCGACCCCACCACGCTCGACCTCCGATGGACCCTCCCGGTGGACGGCGCCGCGCGCGGCCTCTTCGTCGATCCAGGCGGGCGCTGGCTGCTCGTGGCGGTCGGCCCCGGCACCACCGAGCGCCTCGTCGAGTGGTCCCTCCCCGCGCTGACGCCGACGCCCTCCGCCGACCTGGCACGGGACGAGGTCCTCCGCGCCCTCGACCACCCGCCGGCGGAGGAGACCCTCGTCATCGACCTCGCGACCCACACGGTCGCAGCGCGCGCGAAGGGCGAGCTCCGTCGGTTCCTCCCCCTCCCCGACCGACCGCTGCTCGCCACCGACGCCGAGATCGTCTACGTCACGCCCGGAGCCCTCCCATGATCGGCCAGCAAGCCCCGCTGTTCACCGCCCCCACCGACGCCGGCACCGTGTCCCTCGCGGACCTGCGCGGCCAGAAGGTGGTGCTCTACTTCTACCCGAAGGACGCGACGCCGGGCTGCACGATCGAGGCCCAGGGCTTCCGGGACCTGCACGACGAATTCGTGGCGAAGGGCGTCACGATCCTCGGCGTGAGCAAGGATCCGCCGAAGAAGCACGCGTCGTTCAAGGCGAAGCAGTGCCTCCCGTTCACGCTCGTGAGCGACGAGGGCGGGTTGTGCGAGGCCTACGGCGTGTGGCGGGAGAAGACGCTGTACGGGCGGAAGTACATGGGCATCGCCCGCGTCACCTTCCTCATCGACGAGGCGGGCGTGGTGCGGAACATGTGGGATCCGGTCAAGGTCGGAGGCCACGCGCGCGAGGTGCTGGACGCCGTCGAGGCCGCCGGTTGATCGCCCCGATCAACTGAGGGCGAGCGCCATCGCGGTGACGTTGTTGACGATGTGCCCCGCCATCGCCGGGTAGACCGAGCCGCTGCGTTGGCGAACCCACCCCAGCATGAGCCCGATGGCGGTGAGGACGGGCACCACCCCGGGGTCCGCGAGGTGGAACAGGCCGAAGAGGAGGGCCGCGGCGACCACCCCGGTGCCCGCCCCGAGCCGCTCGCCGATGGCGGTCTGCAGGTAGCCGCGGAACACGAGCTCCTCCAGCACCGGCGCGACGGCCACGACGAAGAACACCGTCGCGATCCGACCGGCGCTCGGATTGGAGTCCAGCACGGTGGCGACCAGCTCCTGGTCCGCCATCGGGTAGCCGAACGTGCGCGCCGTCTCCGTCCAGCAGACCGAGGCGACCAGCCCCGCGAATCCGACGCCCACGCCGACGAGCATCCACCGCGGGCTCGTCCGGACGGTGGCGATCGGCGCCCCGAGGGCGCGCGCCCACGCCAGGACCGCAAGGTGCCCGCCGACCGTGCCGATGAGGGAGGCGGCGAACAGGGGGTCTCCGATGGAGGGGGGCGCGTCGGGGCCGCCCCACGGGACCCGCCACAACAACAGGAGCCCGAGGGTCAACACCGACGCCGTGCCGATGAGGCCGACCAGCGCCAGCACCGGCTCCACGAGGCCGTCGGGCGGCCGGCTCACCGCCCGCCATGTCGCCCCCGCGAGCGACGCGCATCCGACCGCGATCAGCACGCACAACGCCACGCCGAGGCACACCTCGAGCGGCTGGAGCGGGTTCACTCCGACACCCGCACGACGGCGCCCGACGGCACGCCGTGGGCGGCCGCGTAGGGCAGGCCGATCACCAGGACGTCGTCTCCGGCGAGGGTGATGGGCTGGAGCTCGGCCCCGGTCTCGATCGTGTAGACGTCGCCCTCGCCGAGGGGGACCACCCTCGCACGCGGCGGCACGATCCACTTGTTGAACGTGCCTGCGGCATACCCCCCGCCCAGCGCCGCGCCCAGGTGGTCACCGGGGAGCCCCACCCGGCAAGCGCCATCCTCCGCGCACACCTCGCCGGTCCCCTCCGGCGTCGCCCAATCGGGCGCCCCCGCCCAGGCGCGCCCCTCCCACTCCCCGACGGCCCCTCCGTCACCGCCCCGCGCGTAGGTGCCAAGCAGCGCGCCCGCGAACGACCAGGCCGAGCCCACGCACTCCTCCCCCTCCGGCGCGCACACGAGCCCGAGGACCCGGTCGACGCCGAGCGCGACGGCCTGGAGGCCCTCCACGGGCACCAGCCGATCGTCGTCCATCCCCTCCCCGGCGCCCCACTCCCCTTCCACGAAGAGGAGCCCGCTCGGGGTGGCGGCCACGATGCCGGCCGGGCCCGCCGCCCAGGCGAGCGCGTCGGGGACGGAGATCCGTTCGTCACCCCCTACCGAGACGTGGCCACCGGAGCTCACGAGCACCTCCCCCTCCCCCCACCAACCCACCCAGAGGGACGGTCCATCCCCGGGGATCCCGTCGCGCCACGTCTGGCCGGCGCCGGGTGCGGACGCCAGCCACCGATCGCCCCGGCCGGCCACCGAGGCGCCGAGGTGGTCTCCGGGGCCGCCGTAGGTGAACGCGGCGGCGTGCTCCACGCCGAGGACCACCTCGCCGGGCACGAGCGGCGCGGCGCAGCCGAGGATCAGGTGCGCGTACACACCAGCCGACGGTAGAACCCGTGCCGCTCGTCGACCACGTCGTCCCCGAAGGGCGAGGCCTGGACCTGCGCCCGGAGGGCATCCCACCGGGGCTGGTCCATCCCGTAGCGGCGCCACCGGCGGCGCAGGATGGCGTTCGGCGGCCAGCCGGCGCGCCGATGGAGCCAGTCGGAGGGGATCTCCCCGTCGGGATCGGCCTCGTAGAGGTAGAAGCGCCCGCCGGGAACGAGCACCCGCCACGCCTCGGCAAGGATCGGCCCGGGCTCCTTCCAGTGGTGCGCGGCCTGCACAGCGGTCACGACGTCGAAGGTGCCCGCCGGGTAGACGATCTGCGCGCCGTCCATCTTGCGGAGGGTGACGTTGAGCCGCCCCCGCTTGTTGGCGTCGGCGATCGAGAGCATGGTCTCCGACGTGTCGATGCCGACGACGTCGAGCTCCGGGTGCCCTGCCGCGGCGCGTACGCACAACCAGCCGGGCCCGCACCCGATGTCGAGCCACGCGCCCGCCTCCAGGCCGATGTCGGCCGCGATGAAGCGGTACGCGGGCTGGTAGAGCACTGCCGGGCCGACGTTGTAGGCGTACGCGGTCAGCGAGCGGCGGCCTTCCGGAAACAGGGCCATCCAGGAACCTCGGGGGGGCCCAATGTGCCGGGCGGCGTCTCGCGCGTCAACTTCGGTCGACGCGGAGGTCGGGTCAGCGGGCCTCGATCCACTCCGTGGCGGCCCCGAGCATGCGCGCGACGCTCCGGTGCGGGATGACGAGGCCGTCGGGGAACTGCGCGGACACGCTGTGGTCGAGGATGGTGGACGCCCAGAGGATGACGAGGTCCGCCGAGGGGATCGACGGGACGCGGCCCCGCCGGTTTCCGGGGATCAGGCGGACGTCGAGGCGCGGATCGAGCCCGTCGCGGAGCGTGCGGTGGTACGCGGGGGAGCCGCCCACGATCACGATGCGCTTGATGTTGTGGACGAGGCACGCGGTGGAGAAGCGGCTCATCGCGGCGCGGTTGACCGAGGACGAGACCCCCTCGCTCCGCTCGGGCGGCACGCGCACGGCGACCACCCCGGGAGGCGTCGGATCGTCCTCGGCGAGCAGGAGGATGCGCTCCCAGAGGAGGGCGTCGACCTTCTCCGGGTCGGCCAGCTCGATGCGGAGCAGCTCGTTCACCCGATGGGCGTCGAGGATGGCGCGGAGGGCGGACGCCATCTCGTCCTCCCCGAGCAGCCCGCGCCGCTCGAAGCAGGCGCGGAGCGTGGACGGAACGGGCGCCTCCGGCACGACGGCGCGCGGCTCGGTGGCGCGGGCCTCAAGGTCGGCCTCGCGAAGCGCCGCGGCCTCGGCGAGGGCCTCCAGCTCGGCCACCCGCGCGAGAAGCGCCCGGCTCCGCGCCTGCTCGTCGGCGAGGTGCTGCT
>JAKFCH010000145.1:0-1690 GCA_036676765.1 Deltaproteobacteria bacterium | reverse complement strand
GACCAACGACGGCAACGCCGACGGCTCGCTTCCGATCTCGTTCAATCTGATGTCGACTGGCCAGCCGACGGCTACCGCTACCGAAATCGCGTCCCTCAAAATGGGTGCGACAAAGACGGTCAGCCACGACTTTGCCGAGGCTCGACTCACTGACCAGGGTTCGAAGGGAAGCTGCGGAGCCTCGTAGGGTGAAGCGTGGCGGCGACACAGCGGCTACGCAGCAGCGCGCTGAACCCGCAGGTCCACCGCCGCGTCCCGAAGGGTCGGATCCGTGAGGATGTCGCTCGACCGCTTCACGATCAGGTCGTACAGGCTCCACGGCTTTGCCGGAGGCCCGGTGACGGCGTGCCACACTCCGGCCACGCCGACGCGGCGGGAGCGGAAGGCGCCGACGCCGAGCTCGGACCACTCCGACGTCATGGGCGACCACCAGATGTTCCCGTCGGCGTTGTAGTTCCGGCGCTCGGGCGCCGACGTGCGCCGGAACTTCGCCGCGCACGTCCAGGCGTACTGCGCGACGACGTCGTTGGGCGTGGCCGGGCGGCGCCGCGGGTCCTCTGCGTACCAGGCCACGAGCCGCCTCGCGGGGCCCAGTGCGCCGCTCGCCCCCTGATGCACGGTGCGGTTGTAGTAGAGGACCATCGCCCGCTCGGTCGAGACGCCGAGCAGCAGGGCGATCTCCACCGCGCCCGCCATGTACTCGGACTCCGCGGCGACGCGGGCCTGCACCCGCTGGAACGCGGGCCAGCGCCCCGCCGTGGCGAACCGGGTCGCCCACGGGTCCGCCCAGAGCACGACGCCGTCGACCGCCTCGAGACTCGCGCGCCCGGTCACGTCGAGCAGCTTCGACCAGCTCGTCCCGAAGAAGCGGGCGAACGCGACCGGGTCCGCGGCGGCCATCGCGCGGAGGAGCCCGCCGAGCGAGCCCGACTTCTGGGTCCATTGGAGGATGCCGAAGCTGACGCCATTGCCGTCGAGGTTGCGCTGTACGGACCAGAACTGGCCCTCGTGCTCGCTGGTCTTGCGGAGCAGCGTCGGGATCCAATCGGTGATGAAGCTCTCCACACGTTCCTCCATCTGTTTCGCAGTCCGACGCCCTGACGGCGAGCCCGCCGCCGCGAGAACGAGCAGTCCGATGGCCCCTGCGCCGAGCAGGAGCGGAGTGTTGTTGGTGCGGCTCACGCGGCCCCCTGGCCGATGTCGTCAGCCTCGAGGCCTTCCTCGGTCGAGAGCAGGTTCCGCGGGATCATCCGCCCCCACCACCAGCGCCCTGCCTCCGCGAGCTCGCCGAACTTGAGCCCGGAGCCCGGGGCCTGCGCGAGGAACGCCTGCCACCCCGCCTCGGTCGGCGGGAGCACGGTGACACCCGCCGTCCCCGACGCCGCGGCGCCGTTGACCACGCGCAGCCCGGCCGGGGCCACGACGGGCACCTTCTGGCTCTGGGCGTTGTAGTAGGACACCTTGGAGAGAGCGCCGACCACGATGTCGGCGACCTGCGGCCACACCCGCTCCACCCAGTGATCGGGCGCGTGGTGCCAGCCAACGCCCGGCCAATCCCCGGAGTACCGTACATCCTCGCTCTGCCCCGTTTGAGCAAGAATTCCGCCACGGCGCCCATCTGCGCGGCGGACGGGAGCCCTACTTCGCCGCCGCCCGCGCGAGGAGCCCGTCGCGCCACGCGTGCGGGGTG
>JAKFCH010000144.1:0-3308 GCA_036676765.1 Deltaproteobacteria bacterium | reverse complement strand
GCCAACGGAGCCCGAAGGGCGACCCCGTAGGGGACCGACCCTACCGCCCGCCGGCGAGGCGGGCGGTGGGGGCGCGCCCGGATCAGCTACCCGACCTCGTCGCCGTGGAACAGCCAGCCGGTGTGCGGGAGCTTGTGCGCGTTGTCGGCGTACCAGCGCGCCCAGGCGGCGCGGTGCGCGAGCTGCATGCGCCAGGGGCCGTCGGCGTCGAAGGGGAGCGCCGCGCCGGTGGCGATGACGAGCTCGTCGTAGGAGGTCTGGCGCACCTGGGGGTCGTCGTGGCCGAGGCGATCGACGAGGGTGCGCACGGTGAGCGCCTGGCCGCCGCGCCACCGCTGATTGTCCGGCACGGTGACGCGGTGCTCGGTCCACCACGCGTCCCACTTCTGGCGGGGGTGCGGCTCCTCGAGGTCGACGCGGTGGCCGGTGAGGACCTCGAGCGCGGCGGAGGCGGCGGCCTGCTTGATGCTGTCGCGCGTGGCGACGAGCTCGATGAGGCGGGGCACGGCTCGCACGCTGCCGAGCAGGCCGAGGCCCTGGATGGCGCCAAGGGCCTCGGGCCCCTCGCGGTCCGCGACGGAGAGCAGCAGAAGCAGGTAGGACGGCCCGCCGTGACGGCCGACGAGCTCGCCGGGGGAGCGCGACAGGCCGGTGGTGCCGGTCGCGAGCGCCTGGCCGTGGAAGTCGACGCCGGCCCACTCGCCGAGCACGAGGAGCGCGATGCTGGCGGCCTCGGCGAGGTCGGGCTCGTCGAGGGCGGGGAGGATGAGGTCGATGGCGTCGGCGTCACCGATGCGGCCGAGCGCGGTGATCGCGGCGCGGCGGACGGGCAGGGAGCCGTTCACGGCGAGCACGCGCAGGCGCGGGGCGGCCTCGGCCTCGCGCCGCCACCCGAGCACCTCGGCCACAGACGCGAGGGCGCGCGGCTCCTGGAGGGTGTCGAGCGCGCCGAGGAGCTGCTCGACGAGCACCATGTTGGGCGACCGGGCGAGGGCGCCGAGCAGGGCGCGCGCGGCGACGTCGGGCTGGACGTCCTCGCGGAGCAGGTTCATGAGGACCTGGGCGGCCTCCCACGAGGGGTGACCGGCGAGCAGATCGACGCCGGCGACGAAGCGCATGGCGGCGGGATCGCGGGCGCGGCCGTCGGACTGCTGGAGGCGACGCAGCTCGGTGAGGATGTCCTCGGCGAGGACGGGGACGATGCGGGCGTCGCAGCCGGCGATGGCGCGGCGGTGCGCCATGAGGCGGCGCTCGGGGCGGTCGGCGTCGGCGCGGGCCAGCGGCGGGCGCAGGCGCTGAGCGTCGTGACGCTGACGTGCCAGCTCGGCGGCGAGGTTGAGGTGCCAGGTGAGGCTCTGGCCGGTGCGGCCGACGAGCGTGTCGGCGGCGGCGACGCCCGCGGCGAGGCCGGCGGTCTTGAACAGGCGGAGCGCCTGCTCGGCTTGCGAGGGATCGCCGCACCGCACGAGGCGGAGGCGGGCCCACGCCTCGCGCAGGGGGAGCTGGAGCTGCTGGTAGCCGTTGACCGCGGTGACGTAGTGGGGGAGGGCGTCGGCGGGGTCGGGCGCGAGATCGCCGATGCGCACCTCGGCGCGCAGGGCGGTCTCGGCGTCGGGCGTGCATGCGAGGTAGTGCTGGTAGGCGGCGGGGAGATCGCCGGCGTCGCGGCACGCGTCCCCCCGGAGCAGGGAGACGCGGGCGCCGCGCACCGGATCGCCGAGGAGGTTCACGAGGCGCGCGGCCTCGTCGAGGGCGGCGGCATCGCGCTTCTCGGCGAGCAGGAGCCAGGCGTCGCAGCGGTCGGCGGGGTTCTTCAGGACGGCGAGGGCGTCGCGGGCGATGTCGTCGGCCCAGGGCTCCTCGCGGAGCAGGGCGATGCGGGCGAGGGCGAGCTCGCCGCGGGCGCGCACCTGGGGGTCGGGGTGGCGGCGGAGGCGCCGGAGGCTGTCCTCGGCCTCGTCGTGGTGGCCGAGGTCGGTGTCGAGCGCCACGAGCGCGAGGTGGAGGTTCGGGAGCTCGGGGACGCGCGAGTAGGTGGCGGCGCGGTCGCGGAGGGCCTGGAGCGCGTCGCGGGCGCCGGCGCGATCGCCGCGAGCGAGGTGCACACGAGTGAGCGCGAGGGCGGCGGACTCGAAGAGCTCGGCGCCGTCGGCGTGACGGATGTCGTGGCAGCGCTCGGTGAGGAAGTGGTGGAGCTCGCGCTCCCACCCCGCGTCCCCCGCGGGGAACTGGTGCTCGAGCGAGCGGACGATCCCCGCGTCGGCCACGGGCGCACCCGGGTAGGCGACCGGGAGGCTCGTGTGGCGGAGCGCCATGAGCAAGGCACCGGTGGCCTGCTGGCGATCGACGGAGAGGAGGGCCTCGCCGAGGCGCTGCCACGCGGCGGCGGTCTCGGGGGCGAGGGCGGTGGCGCGGCGGAAGGCCTTCAGGGCACCGTCACCGTCTCCCTCGGCGAGGAGCTGCTCGCCGCGCACGAAGTAGAGCAGGCCGTTCTCGGGGTCGACCTCCATGCGGAGATCGAGCTGGCCGCCCTCGTCGCGGCGGTCCTCGTCGAGGACGCGCGCCTGGGCGAGCAGCCAGCGGTTGAAGTGCTCGTGCTGGGCGACGAGGCGCTCGCCATCCCACCGGCCGAAGTGGTGGCCGTCGGGGACGGCGGCGTAGCCCCAGCGATCGTCGTCCCGCGGGCCGTCGGCGAACAGGACGACCTCGGGAACGTCGGGACGCGGGGGCGCGAGGTCGGCCACGCCGCGCACGCGGAGCGCGCCGCGGAACAGGGTGGCGCCGTTCCACCGGGTGAGGAAGTGGCGCAGCGACGACGGGATCTCGCGGCCGAGGTGCTCCTGGACCACCGGGATCGACTGCTCGCTCGCGGGGGGGCGGAGGTAGTGGACGTCGTTGCGGTAGCGCTCGAGCAGGCGGAGCAGCGGGTGGAAGGGATCGACCGCGGGTTCCATGGAGCTCCGAGGGACCGGGCGCGACTCCGGCATTGGCTGCGGGCGGTTGTCGGCGGCGGCGTGGCTCCCACCGGGTCTCGATGGTGCGCGCCGCCCCCCACCGGGCCGGCGGCGGGGGAGGAAGGGCAGTATGACCCTATCAGGCTTGACGCGGCAAGAGAATAGCTCAGGTTATGGTGAAGCGAAGATCGGCTCGTGCTCAGGGAGGGGAAATGCTGCTGCTCGGGATCGTGGGGATGGCGGGCGCGGCGGAGGTGACCGTCGGCGGCGGCGTCGACCTCGCGGCGGGGGTGGTGCACGCCCCCGGCGCGTGGACCGCGGAGGCCGGGATGCGGCAGGCGGAGGGGAGCGTGG
>JAKFCH010000143.1:0-10032 GCA_036676765.1 Deltaproteobacteria bacterium | reverse complement strand
GGCGCGCGGCGTGCTCGTGGTGTCGGCCGGGTTCTCGGACACCGACGAGCCCGAGGGCCGCGAGCGCGAGGGCGCCGACGGTGAACGCCGGCGCGAGCCGGTCGGCGAGGGCGGGCGCTCCACCGTCCGCCGAGGCGGGGCGGTCGGCGGCGCGGGCGAGCTCGGCGGCCATGCGGGCGACCAGCGTGTCCTCCCCCGCCGCGCGCACCCGCAAGGTGACGCTGCCGTCCTCGATGACGGCGCCGGCCACGAGGGTGTCGCCGGGGCCGACCGCCACGGGCTCGCTCTCGCCGGTGAGCAGCGCCATGTGCACGCGCGCGGTGCCGGCCTCGATGACACCGTCCGCCGCCACCTGCTCGCCGAGGCCGAGCGCGAGCCGATCGCCGATCTCGATGCGCGCCGCGGGCACGATCTCGATCCCCTCCGGGCCACTGTCGGAGGAGACCAGGCGCCGTGCCCGCGCGGGTGCGATCCCCGCGAGGGCCTGCGCGGCCTCGACCGCGCGCCGCCGCCCGCCCTGCTCCAGCACGCGCCCGCCGAGCAGGAGCGCGATGAGCATGGTCATCGAGTCGAGCCAGCCGTCGACCCCGGCGAAGGTGGCCCAGAGCCCGTGGGTGTACATGGCGACGATGCCGACGGCCACGGGGAGATCGACCGAGAGCACGCCGCGTCGGCTGCTCTCCCACGCGCCGCGCACGATGGGCGCCGCCGACCACGTGGCGGCGGGGGTTGCGACGAGCAGGGTGGCCCAGCGGAGGAGCGCGGCCTCGCGGGGGTCCATGCCGTCGAGCCAGCCGGCGTACACCGACGCGGACAGCAGCATCGCGTTCATGGCGCTGAACGACGCCACGCCGAGGCGGAGGAGGAGCTCGCGGTCGGGGGTGGCGGCGGCGGCGACGCCCCGGGGGCGGTAGCCGATGGCGGCGATGCGGGTGCAGATGGCGTCGAGATCCGTCGCGGCGGGATCCCAGGTGATCCGCGCCCGGCCCGTGGTGGGGCTCACGGTCGCCTCGACCACACCCGGCAGATCGCGCACCACCCGCTCGGTGACCCAGGCGCACGCCGCGCAGGTCATGCCGCCCACGTGGAGGGCCACGCCGCGCGTCCCGTCGGGGTGACCCTCGGTAGCCAGATCGCCCCAGGCCGAGGAGAGGGCCCCCGGACGTGGCGCGGGCTCGTCGCGTCGGGTGTAGTAGCTGTCGAGCCCGGCGCCGTGGATGATCGCCGCGGCCATCTCGCACCCGGCGCAGCAGAAGCCCACGGTTTCCACGGCCGTGCCGCAGTGCGGGCACGCGATCCGGGGCGTAGTGCCGGTCATCCGCCCCCCGCGGTGAACGTCGCGGGGAGGCGCACGGTCCCGTCGCCGGTGTCCACGCTGAACGTGACCTGGGTGATCGGGCCCTCGGGGGCCGCCATGCGCACCACGACGGGGACGGTGGCCGTGCCGGCGGGCGCGATCCGCACGGGCGCCACGGTCAGCTCGGCGCCGGCGGGGAGCCCCTCGGCGGTCACGGTCGCCGCCATCGGCGAGAGCGAGGTGTTGACCACCTTCAGGAGGTAGGTGTTGCGGGTCCACCCGTCGGCGTCGACCACGAACAGGGTGCCGGGCGCCCGCGCGATCGAGGCGTCGATCGCGTCGTGGGTGGCGACCTGGAACACGAGCGCGGTCACGAGCCCGGAGAGGAGCGCCCCGTAGGCGACGGTGCGGGGGCGCAGCGTCGATCGGGGCTCGAGCGGCTTGTAGGTGATGAGGCTCGGGTGCCCGAGCTTCGCCATCACGCCCTCGCAGGCGTCGACGCAGCGGGCGCACGCCACGCACTCGAGCTGGTAGCCCTGCCGGATGTCGATGCCCTGGGGGCAGACGGCCACGCACTTCTTGCAGTCGATGCAGGCGCCCTCGGCGCCACGGGGCTCGCCGAGCGCGACCTCGTAGTGGACGGTGATGCTCGCGTCGTCCGCGAGGGCGCCCTGGAAGCGGGCGTACGGGCAGAGGTAGTTGCAGAACTGCTCGCGGAACCAGGCGAAGTCCGCGAACAGGGTGGCCGAGAGCACGCCCACCATGACGTAGGCGGCCACGCTGGCCTGGCCGGTCCAGAGCGGCCGGGCGCCCGCGAACCAACTCACCGTCGTCATCGACACGAGCCCGGCGAGCACCGCGAAGGTGGTGAGCTTGGCGGACCGACGCCAGAGGTTCTTCCACGCCCAGGGATCCCGGGCGCGGGCCATGCGCACGCCACGCTCGCCCTCGAACCACTTCTCCAGCGGGCGGACCCACTCCTCGAGGAACACCGTCTGCGGGCACCCGTAGCCGCACCACAGGCGGCCCCAGAGCGCGGTCACCAGGAACAGCGAGAACATGGCGATGAGCAGCGCGAGCACGAGGAAGATCGCGTCCGACGCGGTGTAGACCTCCCCGAGCGCGAACACGCGCCGCGCGGGGATGTCGAACTGCACCGCGGGACGGCCGGCCACGTACACCCAGGGCGTGACGAAGAGGAACGCCTGGAGGAGGACACCCGTCCACCGGTGGACCGTCTGGAAGCGGCCCTTGACGCTCGCCGCGTACACCCACTGCCGACGCATGGCTACTGCCCTCCCCCTTGCGCGTGGACGAACGCCGTGACCTGCGCGATCTTCTCGGGCCCGAGGATGGGGCCCCAGGTCAACATGCCCTTCTCCGGCACGCCGACCGTGATCGTCTTCTCGATCGCCTCGACGGTGCCGCCGTGGATCCAGGTGGCATCGGCGAGGTTGGGGCCGACGCCCCCCTCGAGCGCGGCGCCGTGACACGCGACACAGTTGGTCTCGTAGACGGCCTTGCCCGCGGCGACGGCCTCGGGCCCCGTCGCGACCGACGCGGTCCGCTCGACCTTCGGACGGGCCGCGATCGCCGCCTCCATCTGCGAGGCCGACGAGCGCGCGCGGAGGAAGTGGTAGTCGGCCCCGTACAGGGCCGCGAACGCGATGCAGCAGTAGAACAGGCCCAGCCACCACGTCGGGAGCGAGTTGTCGTATTCCTCGATGCCGTCGGCCTCCTCCGCGTGGCCGAGAACGCGATCCTTTTCGCTCATGACTCGTCTCCGTCGAACGGGATGCGGGCGTTTGCTTCCATGCGCGCACGATTGGCAGGCCAGTAGGCCCAGAGGACCCAGGCCGAGAAGAAGAGCAGGAAGGCCGTGGTCAGCCCCGCGCCCATCCAGGCCTGGGCGGCCGCCTGGGCGTCCCCCGCGAGAAAGCTCATCCTCACGGCGCCACCTCCGCCTTCAGGTTCTTTCCGTCCGTCCCGAGCCGCTGGAGGTAGGCGATCATCGCGACCGCCTCGCTGCGCGGGTTCGCCTGGATCTTCGCGTCGGAGAGCCGGCCCACGATGCCGGACGCCTGCTCGTCGAGCAGCCTGGTGACACCGGCCTCGCTTGTGTCGGCGTAGGGGTGGCCGAGCGTGGCGAGCGCGCCCACCGAGGCGGTCACGTCGGCGGGATCGTACTCGTCGGCGAGCAGCCACGCGTACGTGGGCATGACGCTCCCCGGCGAGGTGCTGCGCGGATCCTGGAGGTGGTTCCAATGCCAGGCGTCGGGGTACTTCCCGCCCACACGCATCAGGTCGGGGCCGATGCGCCGGGAGCCGAGCTGGAACGGGCGGTCCCAGGCGTACTCGAAGGCGCGGCTGTAGGGGCCGTACCGGAGCGTCTCGTCCTCGAGCGGGCGCACCATCTGCGAGTGACAGGTGTAGCAACCCTCCCGCACGTAGATGTCGCGCCCGGCCTGCTCCAGGGGGGTGTAGGGCGCGGTCACGGGCTCGGTCGAGGGGCCCGCATACATGGGGGCGACCTCCACGATGCCGCCGACGAGGATGACGAGGGTGGAGAAGACCGCGAGGCGGGCGCCGTTGCCCTCGATGAGGCGGCGATGCCAGTGGCCGTCGTCCTTGGTGTGCTGGACGCTCATGCGATCTCCACGTTGCCCATCGGGGCGGCGGCGGTGTCGAGCTCGACGGGTGCTTTGGACCGGGCCGTCTGGATGAAGTTCCAGGCCATCATCATGAGGCCCACGAGGTACATCGTGCCGCCCACGAGGCGGAACCACCAGAACGGCTGGACCACCGCGAGGGTCTCCATGAAGTTCGGGTACTGGAGGAGCCCGGACGGCTCGATGGCACGCCACATGAGGCTCTGCGTGACGCCGCCGACCCAGAGCGCGACACAGTAGAGCACGATGCCGATCGTCGCCAGCCAGAAGTGGTTGGTCGCCAAGGACACGCTGTGGAGCGGGCGCTTCCAGAGGCGCGGCACCATGTAGTAGAGCATGGCGAACACGCTCATCCCCACCCAACCGAGGGCACCCGAGTGCACGTGGGCGATGGTCCAGTCCGTGAAGTGCGAGAATTGGTTCACCGCCCGGATGGACATCAGCGGGCCCTCGAACGTGGACATCCCGTAGAAGGTGATGGCCACGACCCAGAACTTGAGGATGGGGTCCGAGCGGAGGCGGTCCCACGCGCCGCGCAGGGTGAGGAGGCCGTTGAGCATCCCGCCCCAGGAGGGGGCGAGCAGCATGATGCTGAAGATCATGCCGAGCGTCTGCGCCCACTCCGGCAGGGCCGAGTAGAGCAGGTGGTGCGGGCCCGCCCAGATGTAGAGGAACACGAGCGCCCAGAAGTGGATGATCGACAGGCGGTAGCTGTAGACCGGGCGCCCCGCCGACTTCGGCAGGAAGTAGTACATCAGGCCGAGGATCGGCGTGGTGAGCAGGAAGCCGACGGCGTTGTGGCCGTACCACCACTGCACGAGCGCGTCGGTGAGGCCCGCGTAGACGGGGTAGCTGCGGGTGAACGTGGCGGGCAGCGCGAGGTTGTTCACCACGTGCAGCACGGTGATGGTGAGGACCATCGACATGTAGAACCAGATGGCCACGTAGAGGTGCTTGACCTTGCGGATGGCGATGGTCCCGAAGAAGTTGGCCGCGAAGCACAACCACACGACCGCGACCGCGACGTCGATCGGCCAGATGAGCTCGGCGTACTCCTTGCCCTGGGTGAGCCCGAGCGGGAGGGTGATCGCCGCGGCGGCGATGATCCCCTGCCAACCCCAGAAGTGGATGTTGGACAAGGTGTCCGACCACATCCGCGTCTTGAGCAGGCGCTGCATCGAGTAGTAGATGCCGGCGAAGCACGCGTTCGCGGTGAACGCGAAGACCACGGCGTTGGTGTGGAGCGGGCGCAGGCGTCCGAAGCTCGTCCACGGCAGGCCGAGGTTGGCCGGCCACCAGGCGAGCTGGAGCGCGATGACGACACCGACGAGCATGCCGACGAAACCCCACACCACCGTGGCGATGACGAATCGCTTGGTGGTCGGGTCGTCGTAAATCGGGTTGGGCTGTTCCACGAGCGGGCCTCCGTGCCCGGCCCAAAGCAAGCGCCGTGCCACCCGAAACGGGGCCTCCCACGTCAACGTCCTGTGCGGAGGGGCCCCACCCCCCTGTGCGCGCTCGCACAGCCTGGCCGTGGGCGTCCGGTTGCCCCTTGCCACCGGGCCCGCGCCGGGAGACGTGGATGGATGCATCCGTTCGACGAAATGAAGTCCTGGATCGGCTTCGACGCCGAGGACGAGGTGCGCCTCCGGGCGCTGCTCGTCCACGCCCGCCCGTACCTCAAGCCGCTCTCCGACCGGTTCTACGAGCGGATCCTGGCCCACCCGAAAGCCGCCGCCGTCCTGCAGAACGACGCCCAGGTCCAGCGGCTCAAGGGCACCCTCATCAAGTGGGCCGAGGAGCTGCTCTCCGGCCCCTGGGACGACGCCTACTACATCCGCCGCGAGCGGATCGGGCGGGTGCACGTCGAGGTGAACCTCCCCGCCCGCTACATGTTCACCGCCATGAACGTGTACCGGCAGGGGCTCTGCGAGCTCGCGCTCCAGCACCTCCCCGAGGCGGAGATCGAGCCGACCTGCACGAGCATCGGCCGCGTGGCCGACATGGACCTCGCGATCATGACCGGCACCTACGTGGAGAGCCGCGAGGCGATGCAGATCGAGACGCTGCAGGACCTCATCGTCTCCCACATGCCGGTCACCGTCCTCTTGATGGACGCGCGCGGCCTCGTGACCGCCGCCACCCGCCCCAGCGCCCGCCTCTTCGGGGACGTGCCGGTGATCGGCCACCCCTTCGAGGAGGCCCTCCCCCCGGCCCTCGTCGCGGCGGCCGACCTCTCGACGCACATGGCGCGGGCGCTCCTCACCGGGCGCGAGGTGACCCTCCCCCGCGTCGACTTGCCGCTCGAAGGCGAGGACCGCAACTTCCGCGTCTCCATCGTCCCCCTCGACCACCCGCACGCCCGCGTGCTCCTCCACGTGGAGGAGCTCACGGAGGCCATCCGCACCGAGGGGCGCCTCCTCCGCAACGAATCGCTCGCCCAGCTCGGCGCGCTCTCCGCCGCCGTCGCGCACGAGCTCCGCAACCCGCTCGCCGGCATCTCGGGCGCCATCCAGGTGATCGCGCGCTCCCTCCCCGCGGACGACCGTCGCAAGCCGATCATGGACAAGGTGGAGCAGCAGGTGCGCCGCCTCGACGCGCTGGTCACCGACCTGCTCGACTTCGCGCGCCCGACCACCCCGCGCTTCGCCGACGTGCCGCTCCACGAGGTGGCGAGGGCCGCGGCGGAGCTGGTCACCCGCGAGCACCCGGGCGTGTCCATCCGGATCAGCGGCGCGAGCGAGATCCGCTCGGACTCGAACCTCGTCCACCAGGTGCTGTTGAACCTCTTCCTCAACGCGTGCCAGGCGATGGAGGGCGAGGGAAAGATCACGGTCGAGGTCGAGCCCGGCCTGGTCCGCGTCTACGACTCCGGCCCGGGCATCACCAGCGAGAACGCCGAGAAGATCTTCCAGCCCTTCTACACGACCCGCACGCGCGGCACGGGCCTCGGCCTCGCGATCTGCCGGAAGGCCGCGGCCGCGATGAACGGACAGCTCCTGCTCGCTCCGCCGGTTCCGGGGCGGGGAGCGTGCTTCGTCCTCACCCTCCCGGAGCCCGGGATGGACGGCGAGGTCTGACGGCGGGCGCGAGGTCCCCGAAGGCGGGCGCTAGGTCGCCGTCGTGCCGTCCACGCCGAACTTCTCCATCCGGTACCGCAGCGCGTACCGGGTGATGCCGAGGAGCCGTGCCGCGGCGGACTGGTTGCCGCTCGTGCGGGTCAGCGCCTGCTCGAGCAGGCCGCGCTCGACCGCCTCGAGGTCCACCCCATCCTCGGGGAGCACGAAGGGACAGGAGGCGCCGCTGCCCCGGCCGGTGCCCGGCGAGAGCCGGATCTCCGGCGGGAGGTCGGACGGCTGGATGATCTCGCCGGGGAGCAGGATCACCGTGCGCTCGATCACGTTGCGGAGCTCGCGCACGTTCCCCGGCCAGCGGTACCGCTGCAGCATCTCCATCGCGCCGGCGGACGTGCCCTGCACGGTGCGGCCGAGGGTCTTGTTGAGCTTCTCCACGAAGTGCTGGACGAGCATCGGGATGTCCTCCCGCCGCTCGCGCAGGGCGGGGACCTCGATCGGCACGACGTGCAGGCGGAAGAACAGATCCTCCCGGAACCGCCCGGCCTTCACCTCCTCACGGAGGGTGCGGTTGGTCGCGGTGATGATGGCGGCGTCGAGCGGGAGGTCGGCGACGCCGCCCACGCGGCGGAACTTGCGGTTCTCCAGTGCGCGCAGGAGCTTCGACTGCATCCCCATCGGCAGCTCGCCGATCTCGTCGAGGAACAACACGCCGCCCGCGGCGACCTCGAACAGCCCGCGCTTGGTGGCCCGCGCGTCGGTGAACGCGCCGCGCTCGTGCCCGAAGAGCTCGCTCTCCATCAGCTGCTCGGGCAGCGCGGTGCAGTCGATCTCCATGTAGTTGGCGCCGCGGCGCGGCCCGCGGGCGTGGATGGCCCGCGCGACGAGGTCCTTCCCCGTGCCGCTCTCCCCCTGGATGAGGACCGTCGGCGTATCGATGCGCTCGAGCCGCCGGAGGGTCTCGAACATGCGCTGCATCGTGGGGGACTCGCCCACGATCTCGGCGTAGCCGATGCGCTCGCGGGCCCGGAGGTAGTGGACCTCGTGCTTGAGCCGCACCTCTTCGAGCGCGCGGGCGACCGCGAGGCCGGCCTCGCGCAGGTCGAAGGGCTTCGGGAGGTAGCCGGTGGCGCCGAGCCGCGTGGCCTCGATCGCGCTCTCGACCCCCCCGTGGGCGGTGATCATGATGATGGGGAGGTCGGGGTCGGACTCGCGGAGGGCGCGCAGCGCGGTGATGCCGTCCATCACCGGCATCTTGATGTCCATCAACACGATGGCCGGCGCGTGCTCCCGCACGGCCTCCAGGCACTCCTTGCCGTTGGTCACCGAGAGGGTCTGGTAGCCCTCCTGCTCGAGGTGCTCGCACAACGACCAACGGATGAGCTCCTCGTCGTCGCAGACCAGGACACGTTGGGACATGGGTCGCCTCGCACGGTGGGTGTGCCGTCTAGCCCACCCTGGGCCTGCGCGCGCCCCGTTTTGTGCGAGACCATGCCCGGCACGGCATTTGCTTGTTCGGGGCGAGGAGGATGGATGCCCGTGCCCTGGCCGCAACAGGTGGAGGAGGTCGTGACCAGCGCGCTGATGCTGGCGCGCGCCCGAGGTCGCATCGCCGCGGTGCGGGTCGGCGTGCCCCGGGACATCGCCATCGAGCCCGTGGTCGCGATGCTCCGGTCCCGCCTCGCGGCGTGCGGCCATCCGGGCTCCGAGGTCGTCACCCTCCTGGCCACCGGCCCGATGCGCCTGATCAGCGCCGAATTCGAGCGATGATCGCCGTGGTGGGGGGTGCGTTCGCCGCCGGCCTCCTCGGCAGCCCCCACTGCGTCGGCATGTGCGGGGCCTTCGCCACCGCCAGCGCGGATCGCCTCACCGAGGGCGCGGCGTGGCAGGTCGGACGCCTCGGCGCCTACGTCGTCCTCGGGGCGTTCGCCGGCGCGGCGGGTGCCGCCCTCCCGGTCCCGGGCCCGGTCGCCGCCGGGCTGGCCGCCGTCCTCCTCGGCTGGTTCAGCCTCCGGCTCGCGGGCCTCGCGCCTCCCCTCCCCGTGTCGCTCGCCTGGCCGACCCGGGTGGCCTCCGCGCTCCTCGCGCGCCGCGGCATCCTCGCGCGGGTCGGCTTCGGCGCGCTCACGGCGTTCCTGCCGTGCGGGCTCCTCTGGAGCGCCCTCGCGGTGTCCGCCGCGTCGGGGGCGGCCGGATCGAGCGGTGCGCTGTGGGGGGCGATCTCGATGGCCGCGTTCTGGCTCGGCACCGTGCCGGCGCTCGCGGTCGCCTCCCGCGGGCTCCGGCTCCTCGCCTCGGCCCGACCCTGGACCCGCGTGGCCCTGGCCGGCGCCGTGTTCGTCGCCGGGCTCTGGTCGATCGGCGCCCGCGCCGGGGCGGGCGCCCTCGCCGCCGCCGACGGGGTCGAGGAAGCGCCCCACTGCCATTGACGGGGCCGCGCGGTCGTTCGGCGAGCCTACGCGCGGGGCGCGGTGAGGTCGACCGTGAGCACGACGTTGTCCTGGATGAGGTCGTCGGCCTTGCCCTTGTAGACGATGTTGAAGTCCTGGCGGGTGATGCCGAACTGGGCATGCCCGGTCACGTCGGTGGGGGTCACGGTGATCCGGGCGGGGAAGGTCACGCGCTTGGTGACGCCGCGCAGGGTGAGATCGCCGGTCACCTCGTGGGTGTTGTCGCCCTGGCCGGCCAACGGCTTGATCTCGGAGGAGGTGAAGGTGGCGGTCGGGTGCGCCTCCACCTCGAAGAAGTCCGCGCTCTTGAGGTGGGTGACGAGCTTCTCGGGCGAGGTCTGGAGGGCGGCGACCTGCACGGTGAACGAGAGGCTGGTGGGGGTCTCGCCGTCGAGGCGGACCTTGCCGTCGAACTCGGGGAACACGATGTCGTGCTGGCCGGTGACCTTGGCGCCGAGGGCGTTGATCTTGGAGCGCGACTTGTCGACGGTGAGCTCGGGGGCGGTCGCGGCGGCGCCGGCGGGCGCGGCGGCGGGGGCCGC
>JAKFCH010000142.1:0-13850 GCA_036676765.1 Deltaproteobacteria bacterium | reverse complement strand
GTCACCCGCGTGGATCCCGTGGGCGCCGGGCTGACCGTGACGCGCGACGCGTCGGGCGCGGTGGTCGGCGTGCGCGACGGGGCCGGCGGCGCGTGGCGGGTGGCCCGGGACGCGCGGGGGCGCGTCGTGGCGGTCGACGATCCGGGGGCCGCCCGGTGGGAGATCACCCGCGACAGTCTCGGGCAGCCCGTCGCCGTGCGCGATCCCAACGGCGCGTGGACCCGGTGGTCCCCACGCGAGACGGGCGCGCCCGAGCGGGTGACCGTGGGGGGCGGGAACGCGTGGGGCCTGCTCTGGAACGCCGCCGGTGTGTTGACCGGCCTCCGCGATCCCCTCGGCCGCACGACCGGCTGGTCCCGGGACGCGCTGGGCCGCGCCCGCGCCGTGCACCGGGCCGACGGAAGCGTGGTGCGCATCGAGCGGGACGCCGCGGGGGACATCGTCGGCGTGGACGATGTACGCGTGCGTCGCGACGCCTCGGGGCGCCCCCTGGCGCTGGAGCGGGGGGACGCCGGCCTCTACTGGGATGTCGACGGCGCGGGGCGCGTGGTGGGGGTGACCGCGCCCGGCGTGGGCCTGGGGCTCGACCGGGAGCCGGGGGGTGCGATCCGGGAGGTCCGCGTCGACGGGAGCCGGCCCGTGCGCCTCTTCCGCGACGCGCAGGGCCGGGTGGTCCGCGCGGAGGGCGAGACAGGCGTCGAGCTCACGCGGGACGCGGCGGGGCGCATCGGCGCGCTCACGCGGGACGGGAGCCCGCGGCTGCGGATCGAGCGCGACATGCGGGGCCTCCCGGCGCGGCTGTTCCTGGGGGACCGGGCCTGGATCCTCGGCCGGGACGCGAGCGGCCGGGTCGTGACCTTCGACGCGCCCGGTGGCGTCCGCCTCGGCGTGGACCGCGACGCGGGCGGGCGCCCGTTGCTGGCGCGGTTTCCGACCAGCGCGCTCGCGCGCTTCGCATGGTCCGGGGAGGGGGGCACGGTCACCCTCGCCGACCGGGACGGCCGCGAGGAGGGCCACGCGGGCTGGACCCTGGACGCGTCCGGGCTGTTCGGGCGGCTCCAGGCCGGGATCACGTGGCTCTTCCGGCGCGATCCGCTCGGCACCCTCGTCGCCGTGGAGGGCGAGGCCGAGGCGTGGTCGAGCGCGCCCGACGGGGTGGACGGTCCGGGCGGCGCATTCGTCCGGTACGACGCGGACGGGCGGCCCACGGCGGCGCGGCTGCCGACGGGCTGGGGCGGCGCGTGGGGCCTCGGCGAGGGGGACCTCCGCTACGTCCTCGACAAGCACGGCGCCATCGAGGCGATCGCGGGTGGGGGCGGCGTCACGCGCCTGCACTACGACGGGGTCGGCCGCCTCGTGGCCTGGGAGGGTGGAGAGGGCGGCGGGAGCGTGACGCGGGATGCCCTCGGCCGGCTCGCGGGGATCGGGCGCGTGGCGGTGGAGGGCTGGGAGGGGCTCCTGAGCATCGGCGGCGACGCGCGCGCGACGTTGCCCGGCATCGCCGTGGCGCGGCCGGGCGGCGGGGTCCTCCTCGACCCCCGTGGCACGCCGCTCCTGATCGTCCACGGGGGGCCGGTCGCCTCCGCCCCGATGGGCGCCCTGGGCGTCGAGGGCGCGCGCGAGACCGGCGCCGCAGGCCGCCTGCGGGTCGGCGGCAACGGGCCCCTGCTCGGGCTCGTCGACGCGCTCGACCCCGTCTCCGGTCAGCCGGTCGGCCCCGCGATGGCCTGGCCCTGGTCGGCTCGTGCCTGGGAGGCGTCGACGGCATCCGGGCCGTTCCCGGACCCGGACGCCGCCGCCGTCGATCTCTCCTGGGATCCCGGGCCCTGGGCGCCGGGGTCGCCCTGGTCCGACCCGCTCGCGCTGCTCGTCGCCGCGGGGGAACTTCCGGATGGAGGCCCTCGGGTGACCGTCGCGACGGGGCTACCGTGGCTCCCCGGGGCCCTCGCGCCCGAGCGCCCCGCGCCCGTGCCCGATCCCTACTCCCTCCCGTTCGACGAGGAGCCGATCGTCGGGTGGATCCTCGATCGCGCCCGCGCCCCGACGACCGCCGCCTCGCCGGCCGATCTCGCCGCCCTCCTGGTCGGGGACTCGATCGCGGCATGGATCGAAGTTGCGCCGGGGCTCGCCCCGCCCGTGCCCGACGAGCTCGGCGGGTAGCTACTCGAAGAGGAAGCGGTACTCGCGGACGCCGTCGCCTTCGGTCCACACGCCGAGGGTGAGCTCCATGGCCACGGCCTGGAGGTTGCGGGTCGGCGCCGGAAAGACGAGCACGCCCTCGCGCACGCCGGAGCGGGGGTCGGTGCCGAGGTAGGCCTGTCGGAAGTCGTCGGCGCTCCGCATCCGCAGCGACAGGTTCGCCGGGGCGCCGACCCGTGTCTCGAGCATGGCGCCGCTCATGAGGTGCATCAACAGGTCGTCCGGCTCGGCGATCGGCAGGAAGGTGAGCTCGCTGTCGTTCACCGCGAGCTGGGTGTGCGCGGGGCTCCAGCGGGTCTGCCGGTCGGACCGGAGCTCGACCCGCCAGAGGTAGCCGATGGCGTCGTTGAACAGCCGCGCGGTGCCGTCCGGCCAGTCGTTCCAGCGCTGATCCTCGGCGCGCACGGGGGTCACGGTCACCGCGAGCCCGCCTTGCTCCTGGGTCTGGGGCGCCCCCGACACCACCGGCCCGGGGACGGTGTCGCGATGGAGGTAGTCGCGGGCGAGCGCGGCGGTGGCCGCCTCGAAGGCCTGCCGCTCGGTAGGCGCGTCCGCACGCGCGGGCCCGTCGGGGGGGAGGACCGCCCGCGCGCACCCCAGAGCGCCCCCCCAAAGGACGAGCAGCAAGGCGGGGATGACACGAGCGGTCGGCAAAAGGCCCTCCTGGGCTTGCGCGGATTCCAGCACGAAGTATATTCGCCGCGCCTCACGGTGGGTGTAGCTCAGTTGGTAGAGCACTGGTTTGTGGCACCAGTGGTCGCGGGTTCAAGTCCCGTCATCCACCCCACTATCCGACTTCTTAGGGCCTCTAGCTCAACTGGTAGAGCATCGGACTCTTAATCCGCAGGTTCCGGGTTCAAGCCCCGGGGGGCCCACCACTCTCTCCCCAACGTCGCACAACCGGCGCGCCGAGGTCCTCCCGGACTTCGGGCGCCGGACATGCGTCAGGGGCACTCGCGGCGGCACCGTCGCGTGCCTCCGCGTTTGATCGCTCCGCGAGAATGGCGGAACTGGCAGACGCGCCGGACTTAGGATCCGGTGGGGAAACCCGTGGGGGTTCAACTCCCCCTTCTCGCACCATCCCAACGCTCCCGCGAGGCCCCGATGTCCCACCAGGTGGACCAGATCTCCGCGTTCCAGAAGCGCCTCCAGTTCTCGGTCCCGTCGACCGAGGTCGACAAGAAGATCAACGAGGCCTTCCGGGTGCTCTCGCACCGCGTGAACATCCCGGGCTTCCGCAAGGGCAAGGTTCCCCGCAAGGTGCTCGACCAGCGCTTCGGGCGCCAGGTCCGCAGCGACGTGGCCTCGGACCTCATCAACAACGAGTTCCGCCTCGCGGCGCTGGACCTCGAGTTCCTCGGCCAGCCCGAGGTCGACCGGTCCGATCTGCTCGAGGGCACCGACTTCAACTTCTCCATCACCGTGCAGGTCAAGCCCGCGGTCGAGGTGAAGGACTACGTCGGCGTCAAGGTCGACTTCCCCGTCCCGTCCGTCACGGACGAGCAGGTCGAGCAGCTCGTGGCGCGCCGCCTCCAGGGCCAGTCCCGGCTCGTCGAGGTCGAGGGTGACCGCGTCGTCGCCCGGGGTGACCTCGCGCTCACCGAGATCGTCCTCATCGAGGACGGCGTCGAGAAGACGATCGAGAGCGGCACCATGGTGAACACCGCCGGGGATCGCTACTACACCGGCATCGAGTCGCTGCTCGTCGGCCTCTCCAAGGGCGAGTCCAAGACCGGCACCGTCACGTTCGGCCCGAACGCCGGCATGGAGAGCCTCCGCGGCCGCACCGTCGACGTGCGCGTGAAGGTCCTCGGCATCCAGGTCTCGCAGGTGCCCGAGCTCACCGACTCCGTCGCGGCCGAGCTCGGCTACGAGGGTGGCGTCGAGGCCATGCGCGCCGCGCTCCGGATGGAAGAGGAGAGCCGCGCGACCGAGGCGTCCCGCAACGTCGCCCGCGTCAACCTGCTCCAGAAGCTCATCGGCACGCACACCTTCGATGTGCCTCCCGCGATGGTGGACAGCCACCTGCAGCTCCTCCTCGAGGAGCTCCGCATCCAGGCGGCGTACCGTGGGCGCGATCCGCGCTCCATCCGCTATTCCGACGCCCAGATGGCCGACCTCCGCCAGCGCGCCGACTTCGCCGCGCGCGCCTCGCTCCTCCTCGAGGGCGTGGCCAAGAACGAGGGCATCGACATCACGAACGAGGATCTCGAGGCCAAGTACCAGGAGATCGCCGACATGCGCGGCCAGCGCGTCGAGGCCATCCGCGGCTACTTCGCCAAGGACAACGCCGTCGGCGAGCTGAAGAAGCGCCTCCTCGAGGAGCGCACCCTCGACTGGTTGCTCGAGCGCGCCGAGCTGGTGGACGTGACCGGCACCGACAACGACTCGGCCCCCGCGGCCGAAGCCGCGCCCGCCGCCGCCGAGGAGGCCCCCAAGGCCGCCCCGAAGGCGAAGAAGGCCAAGGCGGCCAAGGCCGAGGCGGCTCCCGAAGCGGCCGAAGCGGCGGCTCCCGAGACCACGGAAGCCCCCGAGGCGACCGAGGCGGCCGAGGCCGAGAAGCCCAAGCGCAAGCCGAAGGCCAAGAAGACCGAGGAGTAGTCCCCGGGCTCGTCCCGAGGGAACCTTCGCGAGAAGGGGCCGCACGCTGGCGTGGATCACGCCGGGTGCGGCCTTCTTCGTCTGTGGTGCGAGCGTGGCTCGCGGGTGGAGGGGCGCGCCCGTCCGCGTGCCTCCGGTATTTTTCGTGCCCGCCGGGCAATGCCCCCGCGGCCCACAGGGTTTCGCCCTCGCGCCCTCCCGCGCGTGCCGAACGTCGGCACCGTCTCCCCCGGCGAATGGCCGCCGAGGAAGCCAGGGCGTTACATTCTCGGGATTCAAAGGAACGGCAATGCCCATCGAGCCCGTCAACAGCTACCTGATCCCCACCGTCATCGAGCAGACCCACCGCGGCGAGCGCGCGTGGGACATCTACTCGATGCTGCTGAAGGATCGGATCATCTTCCTCGGCTCCGCGATCAACGACCAGGTGGCCAACGTCATCGTCGCCCAGCTGCTGTTCCTCGAGTCCCAGGATCCCGAGCGGGACGTGTTCCTGTACATCCACAGCCCCGGCGGCGTCATCACCGCGGGCATGGCCATCTACGACACCATGAACTACATCAAGCCGGACGTGCAGACCATCTGCATGGGCCAGGCGGCCTCGATGGGCGCGATCCTCCTCGCCGCGGGCGCGAAGGGCAAGCGTCGCATCCTCCCCCACGGCCGGGTGCTCATCCACCAGCCGCTGGGCGGCGCCCAGGGCCAGGCAACCGACATCGAGATCCAGGCCAAGGAGATCATCCGCGTGAAGCGGGAGCTCAACGACATCCTCGCCCTCCACACGGGCCAGGATCGCGAGCGCATCGCCAAGGACCTCGAGCGCGACTACATCATGACCGCCGACGAGTCCATCAAGTACGGCATCGTGGACGAGATCATCCAGCCCAAGGGCGGCGCCCCGGCGGCACCCGCGGTCGCACGCTAGCTCGCTAGCTCGTCCCCTCGCAGGTCGCGTCCAGCACCACCCGGAAAGCCGGCTTCAGAACCCAGGCCAGGAGGCCGCCCGTGAACAGGAAAACGCGCGAGAAGGATCTGACGTGCTCGTTCTGCGGGAAATCGCAGAAGGACGTACGCAAGCTCATCGCGGGCCCCTCGGTCTACATCTGCGACGAGTGTGTCGAGCTCTGCAACGACATCATCACCGAGGAGTACGAGCGCGAGGACTACTACGCCACCCGGGCGATGGTGCCGAAGCCGCTCGAGATCAAGCGCCACCTGGACGACTACGTGGTCGGCCAGGAGCGCGCGAAGAAGATCCTCTCCGTCGCCGTGCACAACCACTACAAGCGCATCGACAGCCGCTCGACGCGGGATGATGTCGAGCTCCAGAAGAGCAACATCCTCCTCATCGGGCCGACCGGCACCGGCAAGACCTTGCTGGCGCAGACGCTGGCGCGCTTCCTCAACGTGCCCTTCACCATCTGCGACGCGACCTCCCTCACGGAGGCCGGCTACGTCGGCGAGGACGTGGAGAACGTCGTCCTCTCGCTGTTCCAGGCGGCGGAGTACAACGTCGAGCGCGCGGTCAAGGGCATCATCTACATCGACGAGATCGACAAGATCGCCCGCAAGGGGGAGAACCCCTCGATCACCCGCGACGTCTCGGGTGAGGGCGTGCAGCAGGCCCTCCTCAAGATCATCGAGGGCACGGTCGCGAACGTCCCGCCGAAGGGCGGCCGCAAGCACCCGCAGCAGGAATTCCTGCAGATCGACACCTCGAACATCCTGTTCATCTGCGGCGGCGCCTTCGTCGGCCTCGACAAGATCGTCGAGCAGCGGATCAACAAGGGCGGCGTGGGCTTCGGCGCGAGCGTGAAGTCGCAGGAGAAGCTGAAGACCGGTGAGCTCTTGAGCCTCATCGAGACGGAGGACCTCCTCCGCTTCGGCATGATCCCCGAGTTCATCGGCCGCCTCCCCGTGGTGGCGACGCTCGAGGAGCTCGACGAGCCCGCGCTCATCGACATCCTCACCCGTCCGCGCAACGCCCTGGTGAAGCAGTACCAGAAGCTCTTCGAGATGGAGAACGTCGCGCTCAAGCTCACCGAGCCGGCGCTGTTCGCCATCGCGAAGGAGGCGGTCAAGCGCAAGACCGGTGCGCGCGGCCTGCGCGCCATCCTCGAAGAGTTGATGCTTGACGTGATGTATGAATTGCCCGGGAAGAGCAACGTACGTGAGTGTGTCATCACGGACGAAGTCGTCGGGCGGAAGAAGGACCCGATCCTTGTCTATGAGAACGAGGGCGAGTGGGCCCGGTAGCGAGGCGCGCGCTGGGTGCGCTCTTCCCTGCCGGCCCTGACGGCGGAGGCTCGGTCCTCCGCCGGCGGGGCAGTCCACCGCCGAGATGCCGATCTTCCTGGAAGGTCGTGTAGGGAGGAGATGGATGTTCTTTCGTGAGCGGCGGAGTGCCGGATCGCCTGGGGGGGGAACCCCGGGAGGGGTCCGGAAGTTGCCGCTGCTTCCGTTGCGGGAGCTGGTGGTCTTTCCTCATTCGGCGGTGTCGTTCATCGTCGGGAGGGAGAAGTCGATCGCGGCCCTGAACGAGGCGGTCCGCACCGACAAGGAGATCTTCCTCTCCGCGCAACGGGAGGCGCTGACCTCCGAGCCCGGCCCCGATGACGTACACGCCATCGGGACCATCGCCACCATCGTGCAGGTCATGCGCCTGCCCGATGCGAAGCTGAAGGTGCTCGTGGACGGGCGCCGGCGTGGGCGCATCGTGCAGTTCTCCAGTGACGAGGACTGCTTCCGCGTCGAGGTGGAGGAGCTCGCCGAGATCACGGCCACCGGGCCGGAGGTCGACGCGTCGATGCGGGCCGTACGCGCCTCGTTCGAGGAGTACGCCCGCCTCAACAAGTCCATCCCCCCGGAAACCCTCCTCGCGGTCGGCGCCATCGACGACGCGGGCCGGCTCGCCGACACGGTCGCGCGGCACATGTCGCTCAAGACCGAGCTCTGCCAGGAGGTCCTCGAGCTCGAGGAGCCGCTCGCCCGCCTCGATCGGGTGCAGAAGCTCCTCCAGGCCGAGATCGAGATCCTGCAGGTCGAGCGCAAGATCAAGACGCGGGTGCAGAAGCAGATGGAGCGCTCCCAGAAGGAGCACTACCTGAACGAGCAGATGCAGGCGATCCAGCGCGAGCTGGGCGAGAAGGACGAGTTCCGGCTCGAGCTGCAGGAGCTCGAGGCGCGTATCGCCGAGAAGCACCTCTCGGACGAGGCCGCCGACCGGGTCGCCCGCGAGCTGCGCAAGCTCAAGATGATGAACCCGATGAGCGCCGAGGCGGCGGTCGTCCGCAACTACATCGACTGGATCGTGTCGATGCCGTGGGACGCCTTCACCGAGGATCGTATCGACGTCGCCGAGGCGAGCCGCGTGCTCGACGCAGACCACTTCGGGCTCCGCAAGGTCAAGCAGCGGATCCTGGAGTACCTCTCGGTGGTGTCGCTCGTGAAGCGCATCAACGGGCCGATCCTCTGCCTCGTGGGCCCCCCCGGCGTCGGGAAGACCTCCCTCGCCCGGTCCATCGCGCGTGCCACGGACCGCAAGTTCGTACGCGTCGCGCTCGGCGGGGTGCGGGACGAGGCCGAGATCCGCGGCCACCGGCGCACGTACATCGGCGCCATGCCCGGCAAGATCGCGCACGGCCTGAAGAAGGCCGGCTCGTCCAACCCGGTGTTCCTGCTCGACGAGATCGACAAGATGAGCTCGGACTTCCGCGGCGATCCGAGCGCGGCGCTGCTCGAGGTCCTCGATCCGGAGCAGAACGCGACGTTCAACGACCACTACCTCGACCTCGACTACGACCTGTCGCGGGTGATGTTCGTCTGTACCGCCAACTCGCTCTCCGGCATCCCGGGGCCGCTGCTCGACCGTCTCGAGATCGTCCGGCTCGCCGGCTACACCGAGGCGGAGAAGCTGGCGATCGCCCGCCGGTACCTCATCCCCAAGCAGATGGAGGCCAACGGGCTCAAGCCGACCAACATCCGCGTGTCCAAGGAGGCCGTGGCCCGGGTCGTGCGCGAGTACACGCGCGAGGCCGGGGTGCGGAACCTCGAGCGCGAGTTGGCGGGCGTGTGCCGCAAGGTGGCGCGCCAGGTGGTGATGAAGGGGCCGGACACGCGCGTGCGCATCGACTCCGCCGCGGTGGAGAGGCTGCTCGGCGTCCCGCGCTTCCGCTTCGGCCGCATCGCCGCGAACGACGAGCTCGGGTTCGTCAACGGCCTCGCGTGGACCAGCGCCGGCGGCGTGATGGTCCCGATCGAGGCGATGGTCGTGCCCGGCGGCGGCAAGACCACGATGACCGGCCAGCTCGGGAGCGTCTTCCGCGAGAGCTGCGAGGCCGCGATCACCTACATGCGGAGCCGCAGCGAGCCCCTGGGCCTCGAAAAGGACTTCTGGGCCCGCCTCGACGTCCACGTGCACGTCCCCGACCTCTGGGGCGTGGACGGGCCGAGCGCGGGCATCACGCTGGCCACCGCGGTGGTGAGCGCCGTGTGTCGGCTCCCGGTGCGCCGGGATGTCGCGATGACCGGCGAGATCACCCTCCGGGGCCACGTGCGTCCGATCGGCGGGCTGAAGGAGAAGCTGCTCGCGGCCGTGCAAGCGGGCGTGCGTCGCGTGCTCATCCCCAAGGAGAACGAGAAGGATCTCCGCGACATCCCCAGGATGGTCAAGGAGCGGCTCGAGATCCTGCCGGTGGAGCACATGGACGAGGTGTTGAAGCTGGCGCTGGCGGTGCGGGGCACCGACGACATCTTCAAGAACCTCGCCCGCGCGCGCAGCACCGAACAACCGGTCATTCCTTCGCCCGAAGAGGGGCCGATGCCCTCCTGAGCGGGCGGGCGCGGGCACCCTCCGCGGACAGGCGGAGGATGAAAAGTGAGATCGAGTCCCGCCTCCGCCTTGACGCTCCGTAGGGCCCCGGGTACATGGTTGGGGCTCGCTGCGGCGGGGATCTCGCGGGCGGATAGCTCAGCGGGTAGAGCAGTACCCTTACAAGGTACGGGTCGCAGGTTCGAGCCCTGTTCCGCCTACCATCCTCGTCTCAGTCGGTTCTGGAGCGGTAGTTAAGTTGGTTATAACGCCGGCCTGTCACGCCGGAGGCCGCGGGTTCAAGTCCCGTCCGCTCCGCCATCAAGCAAACGCCCACTCTCGACTTGTTCGAGAGTGGGCGTTTCGCTTTTTTGGTCGACCTGGGCGGCTCATCTGCGTTCGAGCGGATGTGATGCCCCCGGTCGGCCGCAGGGCCGGGAGATTCGCTCTCCCATCATGGCCGCGATGTGGAAGGCCGACATCATCAAGCCGCGGGACGCCTACACCAGCAAGCAGTTGGCCCGGCGGCAACGGGTCGAGTTGGCCGGCGTCGCGATCTGCTTCACAACGGCCGAGGACACGATCGTTGCAAAAAACGATGATCGAAGCTGGCCGAGTCCGAGCGGCATCTCAACGATGTCGCCGGCATCGTCCGCGTGAGAGGCACCCGTCTGGACCTGGCGTTGATCTCAGCGCTCGTGAGTCGGTTCGGGCTCGAGGCCGAGTGGGCGAAGGCCCAGGCGATCTCCGCGGACTGAGCTGGATGTGGCGAGCGGGTACCGGGACATCTGAAGCCGAACCTCCGGACCCGGTGCGATTCAGAAGTGGGCGTTTCGATTTTTTGCTGCGGGGAGCAGGCTTTCGAAGTTCAACCCTCAGTACGCCTCACCCCCTGTCCAGCTCCGCGCGGCAGCGCTGAACCTTGACGATGTCTCCGGGGTGCCGTACATGCCGTACAGCACGTGAGGCTCTCGATGGCTGCCATTGCCCGACTGGAGCTCCGCATCGACCCGGAGCAGAAGCGCCTGATCGAAGAGGCGGCCGCCGCGGAGCACCAATCCGTGTCCGCCTTCGTGGTGGACGCGCTCGTGCGCCGTGCTCGCGCGGTCGTCAGCGGCCGGGAAGGCCACGCGCCCCGCCCCGTCGGTGGGTGGTCGTTCGTGCTCCCCGAAGGGTGGGATGCGCCGCTCGACGACTTCGCGGACTGGCGGTGACCCTCCTCATCGACAGCCACATCCTGCTGTGGGCGGCGATCGACGACCCACGCCTCCGAGGAGACGCGCGAAAGGCGTACGTTGATCCAGAGAATCTCCTGCTCGTCAGCGTCGCCACGCTGTGGGAGCTTGGAATCAAGCACGCGCTCGGAAAGCTGCCCTTGCCCGTACCCGCGCGGGACTTCTTCGCGCGTGAAATCGCGACGCGAGGCTACCGTGTCCTCGACGTCCAGCGCGCGCACGCAGAACGCGCCGCGGAGCTGCCGTATCTCGACCCTGGACATCGTGACCCCTTCGATCGGATGCTCGTCTCGCAGGCGCTGGTCGAGGGTGTTCCGTTGCTCACGTTCGACGGCCGGCTCGGTGCGTACGAGGCGCTGGGGCTGCGGGTCGTCCGGTGATCGAGGGCCACACGGGGGACTCCCGAAGTGTACGAGCTGGCGGGGGCCCCAAGGCCGAGATGTCGCTGTTACCCGCGGATCAGCTCTGGAGCCCGTTGTTCACGGAGGCGCGGGCCACCGCAGGTTATGGCCTGCCGCTGATCTCCATACCCGTTCCCTCTTCGGCGAAGCCGGGCTTCGAGATGGCAAGGTTGTACTGGCTCATTTGAACGCGGACCTCCCCGTCGGGAGCGAAGCAGAAAGTTCGAGCCTGTTCCAGTACACCCCGCCATCTCGGGGCCATGCTTCTTCCAAGAGGCACGGCCCCGTTTACTTTTTCCCCCGAGTGGCGGTCGAGCCCCGGGTGGGAGTGCGTTTGATCGGAGCATCCGTCCGCACCCTGATCCAGGGCGCCGTCGTCACCGCGGTGGTCGCGCTCACGGTGGGCGCCGCGCTCGCGAAGCCCGACGGCACCAGCACGATGCCGAGCAAGCGAGGCACCGACTACGAGGTCGGCAAGCGCCTCTGGACCCAGTCCTGCTGGCAGTGCCACGGCGAATCCGGCAAGGGGGATGGCCCCGCCGCCGCCGCGCTCCCGGGCGGCGTACCGACGCTCGAGGGGAAGGTCCGCGGGCCCGAGTTCGAGCGCCTGATCGCCGTCATCCAGGCCGGACGGGGGGCGATGCCCGCCTACAGCGAGAACATCGACGACCGGGACAGTCGCCGCATCCTCGAGTACGTCCGGAGCCGGTTGGAGGGCGAGCCGCCCCCGCCCCCCGAGCCGAAGCCCGAAGGGGAGCAGCCGAGCGGCGAGGGCCAGTAGCGACCGGTCGCGATACGTCTCCCGCATGTTGACCTGGATGTTCGTGTCCGTCGCATTCGCCGCCGAGCCCGCCGCGGGCAAGGTCCTCTACGCCGCGAGCTGCACGGCGTGCCACGGCACCGTCGGCAACGGCAAGGGCCCGGCCGCCATCGCGCTCAAGCCCCGCCCGACCGACTTCACCGCCGCGCCCTATTGGGTCGGCAAGACGGACGAGCAGCTCGCGACCGCCATCCGCGCCGGCCGCCCCGGCACGTCCATGGCGCCGTTCACCGAGCTCTCTGACACCGAGGTGGCGGACCTCGTCGCCTACCTCCGCACCTTCGCGGCACCCGCCACCCCATGACCTGGTTCGACGCGCTCGTCCTCGGCCTCGTCGAGGGCGTCACCGAGTATCTGCCGGTCAGCTCGACGGGGCACCTCCTGCTGGCCGAGCGGGCGCTCGGCATCGAGCGCAGCACCGCAGCGGACGCCTACGCCATCTGCATCCAGGCCGGCGCCATCCTCGCCGTGCTCGGGCTCTACCGGGCGCGGATCGGCCAGATGGTCCGCGGGGTGGCCGGGCACGATCCCGCCGGTCGCCGCCTCGCCGTGCAGATCGTGGTCGCGTTCCTCCCGGCGGCGGTGCTCGGGTTCCTCTTCGACGACCTCATCGACGCCTTCCTGTTCGGGCTCTGGCCGGTGGTGTTCGCGTGGACGGTCGGCGGCGGCGCCATCCTCCTCCTGCGCGGGCGTTCGGGCGGCCGCGCGCTCGAGGCCCTGGACCTGCGCACCGCCCTGCTCATCGGCTGCGCGCAGTGCCTCGCCCTCTGGCCCGGCACCAGCCGCAGCCTCGCGACCATCCTGGGCGGCGTCCTCCTCGGCGTGTCGCTGCCCGCCGCGGTCGAGTTCTCCTTCCTGCTCGGGCTCCTCACCCTCGGCGCGGCCACGTCCTACTCGGCGCTCAAGCACGGGCAGGAGATGCTGGCCGTGTTCGGCGTCGCCCCGCTCGTAATCGGGTTCGTCGCCTCGGGCGTCGCCGCCGCCGTGTCGGTGAAGTGGCTCGTCGGGTGGCTCCAGTCCAACGGCCTCGAGATCTTCGCGGTGTGGCGCATCGGCCTCGCGGCCGTGGTCGCCGGGTTGCTGGCCTCGGGGCTGTTGCCCTCGGGGCAGGAGGCTGGCGCGCATCTCGATGTCGCGATAGAAGGTTCTGCCCCGTAGGGGTGTAGCTCAGTTGGTAGAGCAGTCGATTCCAAATCGACAGGTCCTGGGTTCGAGTCCCTGCGCCCCTGCACTCTTCGACGCCCGCTCGCGCAACCCGCGAGCGGGCGTTCGTATCTGGGTGTCAGTTGCCGGCCTGCCGACGCTCGTGCGGGCGTCCAGCGGCGCGTAGCCGCTGCCCGCGATAGGCGCGCGCATGGAACGTGTACGCACCATCGCCACCTTCGTCGCGGGGATCCTGGTCGGAGGGAGCGCCGTCTACTTCTCGCCGCCCGCGGGGAGCACCGCCAGCGGCGGCCCCTCGCAGATGACCGGCGCCCAGATGGGGCCGCCCGGTGACGGCATGGGCCCGCCCGACGGGCAGATGGGCATGCCCGGCCAGGGCGAGCCCGGCAAGATGGGGGAGCCGGGGATGGGCCAGCCCGGGATGGCGCAGGGCCAGCCCGGCGCCCCGGGCAGCGTCGGGCAGCCCGGCGTCGACCCGGTGACCGGCAAGCCCTTCGATCCCGCGGGCGCGCCGGTGCCCGGCGCAGTGCCGGTGGCCGTGCAGGGCGCGGGCACCAACGCCGCCGCGGCGCCGCCCGCCGATCTTCCGCCCGCCGACGGCGCGGTGGGCCCGCCCGTGG
>JAKFCH010000141.1:0-13629 GCA_036676765.1 Deltaproteobacteria bacterium | reverse complement strand
CGCCGCGCGAGCCACCGCCACCGCCGTAGCCACCCCCCTCTTCACCACCGCCACCGCCGCCGCCGCCGCCGAGGAAGCGCACGTTCTCGGCGACGACCTCGGTGGTGTAGCGATCCTTTCCTTCCTTGTCCTGCCACTTGCGCGTGGAGAGCCGCCCCTCGATGTAGAGCTGCTTGCCCTTCTTGCAGTACTGGTGGACGGTTTCCGCCTGTCGGCCCCAGACGACCACGGAGTGCCACTCGGTGCGATCCACCCAGTTACCCTCCTTGTCCTTGTACTTGTCGGTTGTCGCCACGCGGAGTGACGCGACGGACTGGCCGCCGCCGGTCGAACGCAGCTCGGGGTCTGCCCCGAGGTTGCCGATGAGGATGACCTTGTTGACCATGAGGGGGCCTCGCAGGGGGGCGAACGTAGCACGCCTCCGCCCGAACCCCCGGCCAGAATTTGACCGCCCCTCACGACATCATCGACCGCGGAGCCGGCGCCCGTGGGCGCGCGCTCGTGCGGGTGCCCCGCCCCCGCCGCGCTTGTCGTTATACTCGCGCCGAGGTCTGCGCGAAGCGAAGTCATGGCCGAACCGGTCGCGTTGCTCATCGAAGACGATCCCGTCACCTCCGCCGTCCTCAGTGGCTGGTTGGGCGAGGCGGGCTGGCGCGTGGTGTCCTTCGACAACGGACACGACGCACTCCGCGCGTTCGCCGAGATCCGGCCGGAGCTCGTCGTCTCCGACGTGATGCTCCCGGGGTTGGACGGCACGGCCGTGTGCGCCCACCTCCGCATGTCGCCGTGGGCCGGACGGACCCGCATCGTCCTCCTCTCCGCGCGCACCCACGCCGAGGCCGCCCGCGCCGCCGGCGCCGACGCGTTCCTCCAGAAGCCCGTCCGAAAGGAGGCGCTGCTCGCCGCCGTCGGCCCCGCCCCCGACCCCACGGGAGACACCGGAGAGGAGGCCTCCCCGGTCGCTTCGCTCCGGCCCGGCGCGGTGCGGGTGCCGCGGGTCGAGGTCCTCGGCACCCCCGAGCCGACCGCCGCGCCGCCCGAGGAGGGCGAGCTCGGGCCCGGTCGCTTCCTCCCGCTGCTGCGCCGCCTGCTCGACGTGGGCTTCTCCGGGGTCCTCGAAGCCGAGGGCGCGGATGGGCTCCGCGCGAAGCTCCACTTCTCGCGCGGCGCGCCCGCCGCCGCCCGCTCGAACGACGTGTCCACCGGCTTCGGGCAGGTGCTGCTCGGCCTCGGGATCCTCTCCGCCGAGCACCTGTCCGCGAGCATCGAGGAGGGCCGCCGGAGCGGCACGCCGCTGGGCGAGGTGCTCCTCCGCTCGCGGCTCATCGAACGGCGGGCGGTGGAACGGGCGCTGCGCGAGCAGGTGCTCCTCCGGGCCGTCGGCATCGGGCGGGTCGCCGCCGGACGCTACGTGCTCGATCCGGCGGAGGCCCTCGGCCTCGCCGGCTTCGACGTGCACCCCGGCGTGATCGCCTGGCGCCTCGACGCCGAGGGCAACCCCGACGAGCCGCCCCCGCTGCCCGAGCCCGATCTCGCCCGCTTCGTGCGGCTCGAGCCCGTGGTGCTCGGCCTGTGGCCGCTGCTCGACCCCCACAACTCCCTCGGGGTGCTGCGCGCGCTCCTCGTCGGGGGCGCGTCCGCCGGCGATTGCGTGCGGGTGTCCGGCGCGCGCGCCACCGCGCTCATCACGCTGCTCGGCGAGTGGGGCCTCCTCCGGCTCACCGACGAGGCGCCCCCGCCGCGGAGCCGCGATGCCGGGCTCGCCGAGCTCGACGCGGGCGATCTCGCGGCGTCCCTGCGGGCCGACCACCGCTCGCTGCTCGACGCCAACCACTACACCGTGCTCGGCCTCGAACCCGACGCCGACGTGGACGAGATCAACGCCACCACCGTGTCCGTGCTCGCGCGGTTCCACCCGGACGGCCACCCCGCCGCGCTGGACGGCGCGTCCCGGTCCCGCGCGCGGGCGATCTACGAGCGGGCCCTCGAGGCGGGCCGCGTCCTGTCCGACCCGGCGCGGCGCGCCATCTACGACGCGCGGCTCGGCGGCGAGGCCCTCGTGCCCCAGCAGATCGGGATGGAGGACCACGCCGTGCTCCAGGCCGAGCGGGCGCGCGAGCTGTTCCTCCGCGGGGAGTTCGTCACCGCGGCGGCGCTGTTCCACATGGCGATCCTGCTCGAGGGCGAGGCCGCCGACATCCTCGCGATGCTCGGCTGGGCCCGGCACCAGGCCTGCCCGGAGGACACCACCGCGGGCGAGCCCGAGCTTCGGCGGGCGCTGGGGCTCGATCCCGAGGACGAGTACGCGCTCTACTACCTGGGGTGCCTGCTGGGCGCGCGCGGGGAGGTCGAGGAGTCCCGGCGCCTGCTCCGGAGCGCGGTCGAGAAGAACCACGAGTTCGAACCGGCGCGTGAAGCGCTGCGCAGGCTGGATCCATGAGCGGCGCCCGTCTCGCCTTCGAGCTCTGCCGTGCCATCCGAGAGCACGGGACCGGCGCCGTCGAGTGGCGCCAGGAGAAGCGCCGCCGGCTGTTCTTCTTCCGCGCGGGGGTGCTCGTCCTCGTGCAGTCCAACCTCAAGAGCGAGTCGCCCGAGCGCGTCGCGGAGCGCGCCCCGGGCCTCGATGCCGACGGGCTGCGCGCGGCCGTCGCCCAGCTCCGCGTCGCGGACGCGCTCGGCGAGGAGGGGGGCGATGTCGTGGTGCACCCCGAGGCGGACGCGCCCGCGTTCGAGCCCTGCGACGCCATCGCGCTCTTGTGGGGCGCCGCCCACCAGCTCCCGCCGTGGCCGGCCGACACGTATCCGCGCGCGGTCCCGGTCTACGCGCCGCTCCTCGCCCGCATGCCGGCCGGCGCCGAGGTGGCCCGCTACCTCCTGGAGCTCGACGGGAGCCGCCCCGTGGAGGACGTGATCGACTTCGGTCCGGCCGAGCCCGACGTGATCACCCTCGCCCTCGCCCTCGGGCAGGCCCTGGGCGCGGTCGAGCCGACGCTCGGCGAGCCGGTCCTGTCCATCCGGGAGACATCTCCGCCCCCCGCCGCGCCGCGCCCGATCCCGGCCGTCGTCACACCGGCCGTCGTCACACCGGCCGTCGTCACCCCGACACCCACCCCCGCCACACCGACACCGACACCGACGCCCCCGCCGCCCGTCGCGGCCCCGTCCACCGTGGCCGTCGACGACATCGCCGACCTCATCCGGACCGAGCTCCATGCGCCCGAGGAGGAGGAGACGGGGGATGCCGCCACGTACCCCCATCGGGCGGTGCCGACGGCGGGGCCCTCCGACGCGCCGGAAGACACGCGCCGCCCCTTCGGCGGGGCGAGCATGACGGTGAGCTTCGGCGGGGCGAACAGAGGGGCGCCCGGCACCCCGGCGACCCCCCTGGAGTCCCACTTCGGGCCCGCGCTCCAGCGCATCCGCGCGGCCACCGATCACTTCGCCGTGCTCGGCACCGGCTGGCAGGACCCGCCCGAGGTCCACCGCCGCGCCTACTTCGACCTCGCCCGCCGCCTGCACCCCGATCGGTTCACCCTCGAGCCGCCGGAGACCCGGGACGTGGCCACCGAGCTGTTCGACCGCGTGCGCAGCGCCTGGGAGGTGCTCGGCGTCGAGGAGACCCGCGCGGCCTACATCGCGAAGGTGATCCGCGGCGAGCTGACCGAGGACGAGAAGGCGATGGAGCGCGTCCGCGTCATCCTCGAGGCCGAGGCGCTCTTCAAGAACGGCGTGAAGGAGCTCAACGCGGGCCGGCTCCCCGCCGCGCACGACCAGTTCCAGCAGGCCACGCGCCTCGTGCCCGAGGAGATCGAGTTCGCGGCCTACGCCGGCTTCACCACGTTCCGGCTCGAGCACTCCCGCAACGAAGGCGCGGCCACGGAGGGCGCGGCGCGGGTGGAGGCGGCGGTGAAGGCCAACGAGAAGCTGGACAACGTCTGGGTGCTCCACGGCATCGTCCTGCGCACCCTGGGGAACGAGCCGGCCGCGCGGCGGGCCTTCCTCACCGCGCTCAAGGTGCGCCCGACCAACCCGGACGCCGCACGCGAGATCAAGCGCCTCGACCGCGAAGCCACCCCTCCCGAGGCGCCCGCCTCCTCCTTCCTCTCCCGGCTGTTCGGGAAGAAGTAGCGAGGGTCGGGGCGGCCCGACCCTCCGGCGGCGACCGCTGGCGGCGGATCAGCGCTCCGCGGCCTCCATGGCGGCAAAGCGGGCGATCGTGGCGTCGTACGCGTCGATGGCCTGGCGCACGTACGCGCGCTTGTCCAGGTAGGTACCCGGATAGAAGCTGCGCTTGAAGCCGTGGATCACGATGTCCCGGAGCTGCCGGTGGTTGACCCCGAGGGCATCCACCGCGACGCGGATCTCGTTGCTCACCGTCGTGTGCGAGACGAGGCGGTTGTCGGTGCAGAGCACGAGCGAGAGCCGGTGATCGAGCATCTTGCGGAGGGGGTGGTGCGCCGCGGTGGCGATGGCGGGGTTGGTCTGGAGGTTGGAGGTGATGCACACCTCCATCGTGACGCGCCGATCCGCGATGAAGTCGGCGAGGCGCCGCGTGTAGGCCTCGCGGTCCGTGATCTTCGGATCGGTCACGCGCTCGGGCGAGAAGAGGAGGTAGCCGTGCCCGATGCGATCGGCGTGCAGGAGCGTGATCGACTGGAAGATGCTCTCGGCGCCGTAGGCCTCGCCCGCGTGCACGGTCTTGTGCATGAAGTTCTGGTGGGCGTAGTCGTAGGCCTCGACGTGGTCGACGGCGGGGTAGCCGTCCTCCTGGCCGGCGAGGTCGAACCCGACGACGGGGATGCCCGCCTCGTCCCGCGCCCACACGGCCTCGCGCGCGAGCTCCAGGCTGGCGAGCCCGAAGACCTTGCGCCGGGGCGCCTTGGAGAGCGCGCGCATGAGCTGCCCGTAGTAGGGCGACGCCTGCTCGTTGAACGCGCGGAGCGCGCACACGATGAGGCCGTACCGGAACGTGAGCCCCCCGGACGGGAGCGAGGCGTTGACCTCGCGGGCGGCGCGGTCCATGCCCGCCTCCACGGCGCGGAGGACGGCGCGCGCGTCGAGATGGGCGTTCTGGTGGAGCTGGGGCGCGAAGCGCACCTCGACGTAGCGGACGCCCTCGGCCCAGTTGTCGAGCGCGAACTCGTAGGCGATGCGCTCGAGGGCCTCGGCGTCCTGCATCACGGCGCAGGTCCAGGCAAAGCCGGCGAGGTATTCGCCGAGGTCCGCGTAGGCGGGCTTGAACACCAGCTCGTTCATGCCCTCCTCGGTCTCGGAGGGCAACGCGATGCCACGTTCGCGCGCCAGCTCGATGAGCGTGGAGACCCGCAAGGAGCCGTCGAGATGGACGTGTAAGTCGGTCTTGGGGAGCGCCGCGATCAACGCGTCGGACAAGGTTGGAAGGGCAGGAGCCGAGGATGCACCCGGTCCGTTCGTTAGGGCAGGGGGAACGTTGAGCATCCGGGAACCTATCGCGTGCCCTTGATCGCCGCGAGACTTCCCGCTATACGCGCGGCCACGGAGACACGGGACCATGATGCAGCTCCCTCACGAGATGCGCGACACGCTGGTCGAGCAGCTCGACGAGTACTTCGACGCTCAGAGCGGCGCGCCCGACGGTGAAACGGTGGCGTCGTACGTCATCGAGCTCATCGGGACCGTGGCCGAGGAGATGAAGATCGACGACGGCGTCGAGATCATCCTCAAGCTCGAGTCGTCGGGCGAGATGGAAGCGTCGCTCCTGGAGCTCCTCGAAGAGGAGTTCGAGAGCAACGACGAGTTCGAGTACACCGGCGAGGAGATCGTCTCCCTCATGGAGAAGGTCTGCGAGGTCGAGTGGACCACGAAGGACGAGGACGAGGACAAGGAAGACGACGACGATGACGACGGGGACGACCCCGACGGCTTCTTCGACGCCGTCGCCTCGGACGACGAGGACGACTAGCCGGTCGGGGTAGCTCCCCCGGACGGCGAGGATCGCGCCCCTACTCCGGGGGCGCGTCCGCTTCGGACGCGATCCGCTCCACCACGAAGGCCCCGTCCTTCACCAGGAACGTCGCGCAGACGATGGGCCGAAGCACGCCGTCCGTGCCGAGCGACATCGGTCCGTTCGCGCCCTCGGCCTGGACCGTGCGGAGCGCCTCGCGCACGGCCGCCCGCTCGGGCGTCGGCGTACCCGTCGAGCGGTAGGCGGCGACCAGCAGCGTCGCGGCTTCGTAGGCATCCACCGCGGCGCCCGGAGGGCCGGACCCTTCGGCGGCGGTGAACGCGTCGACGAAGGCGCGGCTGCGGGCCGGTCGCCCCTCGCTCGTGACGCGTGCGCCCTCCGCCGCGGCGCCGGCGGCCTCCAGGAAGCGGAGGTCGTAGAGCCCCACGCCGAGGAACGGGGCGTCCTCGCCCACCTGCCGGAGCGCGCGTAGGAAGTTGCCGCCCGCGGCGGCGTCTCCCGTCCACGCGACGTAGCGGGTGCGGCCCCGCAGCTTCGCGGCCTGCCCCGCGACGTGGGCGGAGTCGACGGTGTCGAGGCCGACGGCGTGCTCGGGCACGGCGTCGAGCAGGCTCACGCCCGCGGCCATGCCCGCCGGCGAGCCGTCGGTGCGCACCGCGAAATTCGTGTCGATGAACAGGCCGGCGCACCGCGCGCTCTCCTCGATGGGCGGCACCACGCGCGGGAGCCCCTCGAAGGTGCCGGGGGCCGCGATCACCACGGGGAGATCCGAGGCCCGCCACGCCGCCGCCGTCGCGTTGGCCGTGCCGCGCACGACGTGGGCCACCACCCCGAAGACGAGGGGATTGGCAGCCAGGGTCGCGACCGCGCCGGGGCGCGTGTCGTCCACCGCGAGCACGTCGAAGCCCGGGCCGGCGGCGAGGGCCACCCCGTCGAGCGCCGCGGCGCCGAGCTCCGCGTCCGGCCCCGACAGGGGTACCGCGACCCCGAGCGTGGGGCGCGCGGGCACCTCCGGGGCGGACGCCCCGTTGCACGCGAGAAGCCCGAGCCAGAACATTCCACCCATGGCGGTGTCAGGATAGGGGACGAGGCGCCCGGGTCGGATGACAACCTCCATCACATCGTTTTTGCCCGCGCTCCGACGCGGCTTTCCGCTCGGCGCCCTGGCGCTCTCCTTGGTAATCATGCCCGGGTCGTCCGGCGCGGAGGATGTGCCGAAGCCCGCCCCCCCTCCGGCGAAAACGGAGGGGCTCGGAGGCGTGCCGGCCGACCCGCTGCCCACCCTCGAGCGCGCGCTCTCGTACGTGGCGAGCCGCCTCGGGAACGGTGAAGGGGAAGCCCAGGGCGGCCCCTACCACGTTGCCTACGCCCTCACCGACCGCCGCTCGGTGACCCTCCAGGGCACCCACGGGGCCACGGCGGGAACCGCCCGGGAGCACGATCGCATCGCCGACGTCGACGTGCGCGTCGGGTCGATGTCCCTCGACAACACCCACAAGATCCGGGACGCCTCGTGGTGGTCCGAGGAGCAGCGGCCGATGCTCATCGCGCCGCTGGCCGACATCGGCACCTCGCTCTACGAGCTGCTCCTCCGCGGCACCGACGACATGTACCGCGCCGCCCGCCGGCGGCTCATCAAGGTGCGCGCGAACACCGCGGTCAAGGTCGAGCGCGAGGATCGTTCGGACGACTTCTCCAAGGCCCCCACCCCGGTGGATCTGCAGCCGCCGCCGCCGCTCGTGATCGACGAGGCCGCGTGGGGCGCCTGGGTGCGGGACGCCTCCGCGCTCTACCTGCGCTACCCCGCCGTCCACGACAGCGCCGTGCAGATCGTGGCCACCGACCAGCGCCGCTGGCTCGCGACGAACGAGGGCACCCGCATCGCGGACGGCAAGCATCACCTCCGCGTGGCGACCTGGGCCACCACCACCGCCGACGACGGGATGAAGCTCCAGGTCTACGACTACGTGGACGTGGCGTCGGTCGACCACCTCCCCGACCGCGCCCGCCTGCTCGCCATGGTCCAGAGCGCGGCCGAGCGCCTCACCGAGCTGCGCGGCGCCGCGCTCGTCGAGCCCTACGCCGGCCCCGCGATCCTGCGCGGGCGCGCCGCGGGCGTGTTCTTCCACGAGATCTTCGGCCACCGCGTCGAGGGCCACCGCCAGAAGGACGAGGACGAAGGCCAGACGTTCACCTCTCGCGTGGGCCAGCCCATCCTGCCGCCCTTCCTCTCGGTGGTGGACGATCCCACCGTCACCTCCCTCGGCGGCATCGATCTGAACGGCGCCTACCGCTACGACGACGAGGGCGTGCCGTCCGAGCGCGTCTCCCTCGTCGAGCGCGGCGTGCTCCGCAACTTCCTGCTCTCCCGATCGCCGGTCGCCGGGTTCCCGCGCTCGAACGGCCACGGCCGCCGCCAGCCGGGCAACGGCGTGGTGGCGCGCCAGGGCAACCTCCTCGTGGAGGCCCACCAGTCCATCCCGTACGCGGCCCTCCGCGCGAAGCTCCTCGACGAGGTGCGGAAGCAGGGCAAGCCCTTCGGCCTCGTGTTCGACGACATCTCCGGCGGGTTCACGTTCACCGGGCGCGCCGAGCCCAACGCGTTCAGCGTCCAGCCGGTGACCGTGTGGAAGGTGTTCCCCGACGGCCGCCCCGACGAGCTCGTGCGCGGCGTCGACCTCATCGGCACCCCGCTCACCACCTTCGCGCGCATCCTCGCCGCGGCGGACGATCGCGACGTGTTCAACGGCATGTGCGGCGCGGAGAGCGGCTGGGTGCCGGTGTCCGCGTCCTCGCCGAGCCTGCTCATCGGCGAGGTCGAGGTGCAGCGCCACGAGAAGGAGAACGACCGCCCCCCCCTGCTCGTCGCCCCCCAGGTGCCCGCGCCCCAGGCGCACGCCGCCCAGGTCCCGGAATGACGGTCCTCCTCTCGCTCCTCCTCCTCCGGCCGTTCGTCCTGCCGCCCGCTCTCGCCGAGGTGCCGGCGCCCGCTCCGACCGCCGCCCTCCTCGCCGCGCCCTCCGCGCCGCCCGCGGTCGAGTCCGCGGTGGCCGCCGAGCTCGCCCGCGCCATGGGCGGCCTCCGGCTCCCCGACGCGCCCGACCCCTACTTCATCGCCTACGACGTGCTCGACGGGCGCGTGATCGACGCGTTCGCCGAGCAGGGCGCGCTCGTGTCCACCGGCGAGGATCCCTACCGCAACCTCCGCGTGGAGGTGCGCGTCGGCAGCCCCACGTTCGACTCGTCGAACTTCCGCGCCTTCGGCGAGCCCGACGGCGTCGTGCAGCGCCGCCTCCCCATCGAGGACGCGCAGGTCGCCCTCCGGCGCGAGATCTGGCTCGCGACGGACGCCGCCTACAAGCACGCCGTGGAGCAGTTCTCCCGCAAGGAGGCCTCCCGCCGGGACGACCCGACGCCGCGCCCCCCCGACTGGACCCTCGCGCCGCCCGTCGTCGCCACGCTCGACCCCTCCCCGGCGGCTCCGACCGACCGCGCTGCGGTCGAGGGCCTCGTGGCCCGGCTCTCCGCCGAGCTCGCCACCTTCGCCGACGTCGAGATCGCCCAGGCGATCGCGCGCGACTGGCAGGGGCGTCGGCTCGTGCTCACCACCGAGGGCACGCGCCTCTGGACCCCCACCGGCTACACGGTCGTGCGCGTGGAGGGCACCGCGCGCCTGCCCGACGGCTCGACCGTGACCGACGCGCGGAGCTGGCTCGTCCGGAGCCTCGCGGAGCTGCCCCCCGAGGCGGAGCTCCTCGAAGCGGTGCGCGCGCTCGGCACCTGGCTCACCGCGCTCCGCACCGCGCCGGTCGAGGAGGACTACCTCGGCCCCGTGCTCTTCGAGGGCCCCGCCGCAGTCGAGCTGTTCTCGCAGCTCCTCGCCGCCGAGGTCGTGGGCACCCCACCCATCGAGGAGGACGGCGGCGGGCGCGTCGACATGGGCGGCGCCCCGAGCGCGCGCATGGGCCGGCGCCTGCTCCCCGAGGGCTGGTCGATGGTGGACGACCCCACGACCGACGCCGACGTGCTCGGCCGGTATGCCTACGACCAGGAGGGCGTCGCGCCCCAGCGCGTCCAGCTCGTCCAGGACGGCGTGCTGCGCGCGCTCCTGATGTCCCGCATCCCGCGCAAGGATCTCGCCGGGAGCACCGGTCACGGCCGCTCGCTCGGCGCCGAGCGGCGGAGCGCCGTGCCGGCCGTGGTCACGATCACCCCACGTCGGAGCGTGCCCGAGGCGCGCCTCCACCGCGCCGGCCTCCGGCTCGCGGCGCAGACCGGCCGCGACTACCTGCTCGTCGTCCGCGCGCTCACGCCGCCCGCGCTCGTCCAGGATCTCGAGGTCGGCATCGCCGGCGAGGGCCCGATGACCGGGCTCACCGCCCCCTACGAGGCCTACCGCCTCTACCAGGACGGTCGCACCGAGCCCGTGCGCGCCACGCGCTTCTCCGGGGTCGATCGCCGCGTGCTCCGCGACATCGCGCTCGCCGGCGCGAACACCGGCCCCGTCGACATGCTCGACGGCCCCCCGGGGCCCGCGCGCTACCAGATCGGGCCGACCGGCGGGCTCGCCGTGACGTGGGATGTCCCCTCGGTGTTGATCACCGAGCTCGAGGTCGCCGGGAGCGCCGGCGGGGAGCCCCGCGCGCTGCCCATGCCGCCGCGCGAGAGATGAGCGGGAGTGCCTTGGGCGGAGCCCAGCCCCGCGTCGCCCCGCAAGGGGGGCCCGCCCCCCTCGACCCCCTTGGGGTGATCGCCCGCCTCGTCGCCTCGCCGATCGTGGCCGTCGTCACCTACTTCGTGAGCGCCGTGGGCCTCACGTGGCCCCTCGCGGCCGATCCGGCCAACCAGGTGGCTGGCGGCCTTCGTACCGACGCGTTCAACTCGTTGTGGAACCTCTGGTTCTCCCACCAGGGGCTCGCGGCGGGCCACCTGCCCGTCTACACGACGCTGCTCGACCCCCCGGAGGGCGGCCGCATCGTCATCGCCGATCCGCTCAACGCGCTGCTCGGCTTCCCGCTGGTGGCCGCCTGGGGGGAGGTCACCGCCTACGCCATCCTCGTCATCGCCCACTTGTGGCTCGCGGGCCTCGCGGCCCATTGGTTGGGCCGCCGTCTCGGCGGACACGGCTGGGTGGCGGGGTTCGGGTTCCAGTGCGCGCCGATCGTGCTCTCGCACATCCACAACGGCTCCAGCGAGACCATCAGCGTCGGTCTCCTCCCGCTCGCCCTCCTCGCCCTCGTCAACGCGGTGGAGCGGGGCGGCGCGTGGCGGTCCGTGCTCTCCGGCGTCGCGTTGTTCCTCGTCGCCTTCTCGGGCTGGTACGCCGGGGTGGGCGCCTTCCTCGTCGCGGTCGCCGTGCTCCTGTTCGGGTGGGAGGGCGTCTCGCATCGCGCCGTCGTCACCCGCGTGCTGCCCGCCCTCGCGCTCGGCCTCGTGCTCACCGTGCCGTTCGCGAGCGCCGTCCGCTCGGTGGCGGAGGCGGAGGACGGCCTCGTCGACATCAAGAACGCCGAGGATCTCGTCCGGATCCGCCGTACGCTCGGGGGCGCCGACCCGCGCGTGTTCGTCGCCCCGGGGGAGTTCCGCTCGCCCGACTTCGCCAAGATCGAGGGCAACCCCTCCGATCGGGTCCACACCGCCTACCTCGGCTTCGCGCTCCTCCTCCTCGCCGCCCGGCACGGCCGCCGCCGCGCGTTGTGGGTCGCGTTCGCGGGCGGCCTCGTGCTCGCGCTCGGGCCGGTGGTGGTCGTCAACGGCTTCCCGCTCAACGTCGCGGGCCGCGCGCTGCCGCTCCCCTACGGGATCATCGAGGATTTGCCGGGTTTTTCGTCGCTCTCGCTGCTCTACCGCCTCGCCACGGTGTCGGCGCTCCTGCTCGCCGTGCTCGCCGACCGGGCCCGCCCGGCGTGGGCGCTCCTCGTGCTCGCCGAGGTCGCGCTCGCCTCCCCCGCGCGCGATCTCCCCGGGGTGACCCCCCTCCAGGACCCCGGCGCCGTGCGGGTCCTCGCGGAGCTCCCCGACGGGATCGTCGTGAACCTGCCCGTGCTGGCCGGCCGCAACTTCCTGTTCGAGCAGACCATCCACGAGAAGCCGGTCGCGGGCTCGCTCAACAGCGGCATCAACCGCGCCGGCCTCCGGGTGATCGCCGCCGGACGCAAGCTCCGCTCCGGGGACCTCGAGAAGGAGGCGTTCGTCGAGATCGCGCGGGCGGAGGGCGTCCGGTACGTCGTCCTCCACAAGAACATGCTGATGGACGAGACGTTCGTGACCGCCTGGAACGGCATCCGGCGCGCCTTCGAGCCCCTCGCGGAGGACGAGCGGACGGTGATCTACCAGCTCTGGTAGGGGGTCTTCATGAGGGCTACGCGGGGCGCGGTTCCCGGCGTCGGGCGCCTCCCGGCGCCCGACGCCGACCGCGCCCGATGGGCGATGGCGCGGGGGGTGGAGCCCCGGAGCGCCGTCAGGCGAAAAGGAAGCAACGGAGTCGGTTGTCGCGACGCCACGCGTGCCTACCCTGCGCCGTCATGCTCGGGCACCACCTCATCTTGCGCCTTGGGGACGATCGGGTCATCGCCCCGTCGCGGGAGGCGCGCCGTCGTATCGCTCGGGTGCTCGCACGCCTCTCGTGCACGCTCGCGGTCCTCGGTTGGAAGCTCGCCGACACCCACCTCCACATCGTCGTCCTCGGGGGCCCCGAGGTCGCGGACGAGCTCGTGCGGCGGCTCCGCATCTGGTTCACGACGGTCGAGCGTCCCGGCGTGCCGCTCGAGCTCCAGCGTCGCAAGCCGATCAACAGCCAGTCCCACCTCGAGGCGGCGTTCCGGTACGCCCTGGGGCAGGACGACCACCACGGCGTCCAGACCGACACGTTTCAGGACGCCAGCTCCGTGGTCGATACGCTCGGGCTGCGGGTGATCTGTCCGGACATCGCGCCGCGGGTCCGCGAGCGCCTCCCCCGCCTGCGGCGCTCCGAGCTGCTCCGCTTTCTCGGCGTCACCGAGCTGACGGGCGCGGCCCACCTCGCGCACCTCGCCGACGCGGCCATGGCGGCGTTCGGGCTCGCGACGCTGGGGCTACGGGGCGAGGGCGCGCGCGCCCGGGAGGCCGCCGTCGCCGCGATCATCGGCGCCCCCGGCGAGGGCGCCGTGAGTAAGGTCGAGATCGCCGGCGCGCTCGGCATCACCCCCCAGGCGGTCGGGCGATTGTCCACGCGGGGCGCGCCCGCCCGCGACGTCCGGGCGGTACGCCTCCAGATGGCCCTGCGCGCCGCGCGCGCCGAGCATGTCCCCTTCGCGGACACGAACGCGGTCGCCGGCACCGCGTGACGGCGCCGCCACGCGGAGGCTGGTGCGCCGACGGGGTCGCACAGCCCCGCGGTGAACCGTACGGCCGAGGATGTGCCCGGTCCTCCCGCGTACGGTTCACCGGTGGGCGCGATCTCGAACCGTACGGCCGCGGATGTGGAGCATCCTCGCGCGTACGGTTCGATTCGCGACCCCGCCGGCCCCCAGCGTGAACCGTACGCCCGGGGATGGGTGGGGTCTTCGCGCGTACGGTTCGATCACGCCCGGCCGGGCCTCGCGCCTCACGCCGGGCTTGCGGCGCCACACCCCCGGCGCCACGCCCCCGGCCCCACGATCGCGCCAGCGCCCCGCCGCCACAGAACCGCGCTCCCCGGCGCGAGG
>JAKFCH010000140.1:0-12894 GCA_036676765.1 Deltaproteobacteria bacterium | reverse complement strand
GGGCGGCGGCGTGCGCGGAGGCCGCCGGGGGCGCGCTGATCGGCGGTGCGGACGGGGTGTGGTGGGTGCCGTCGACGGCCGCGGCCGGCGCGGAGCGGCTCGGGGGCGCCGACGACGTGGCGGTGGTCGCGGTGGCCGAGGCGGGCGGCGACGTGTACGCGCTGGATGGCGACGGTGCCCTGCGCGTCCTCGGTGACGACGGCCTCGCCGTGGCGCACGAAGGGCCGTGGAACGCGCTCGCCGGCGGCGACGTGCTCTTGCTGGCGGACGGGCCAGGGGTGGCCGTGTGGGAGGCTGGCGGGGCGCGGGCGGTGCCGGGGCCGCCCGGCGCGGTGGTGTTGGCGGCGGGGCTGGACGCGTGGCTCGCGGCGGCGGCCTCCGGCGGCGTGTGGGCGAGCCGCGACCTCGGCGCCACGTGGATCGAGGAGGCCACCGGGCTCGAGGAGGCGTCGACGGGATCGGGCTCGCCGGGCGACGGCGCGCACTGGAGCGCGCTGGTGGCGGCGGAGGACGCGTGGGTGGCGGCCTCGTGGGAGGGGCTCTACGGGCGGGGCCCGGAGGACGCGCGGTGGACGCAGTGGGAGCTGCGGACCTCCCCGTTCGTGCGCGCACTCCAGTGGCTCGCCGACGGGACGCTCCTCACCGCGCCGTACGGGGCCGGGCTCGCGCGCGGGACGCCGGGGGCGGACGCCAGTTCGGAAACAACGGATTGGGTCGACGCCGCGCCGTCGTTGGGGTGGCCGTGGCTGCGGGCGGTGCTCGCGACGGAGGGCGGCGCGGGGCGGTGGTGGGCGGTCGGAGGGGTGCACCTCTACGCGTCGGACGACGGCGGGGCGTCGTGGCGCGTCGTCCTGACGGGGCTCGCGTTGGTCGGGGACGTCGTCGCGGTCGCGCCGGGGTGGCCCGAGGACGCGCGGGTGTGGTCCGGCGGGGTCGACGACGACGGCGCCGGCGCGCTGGTCGCGAGCGGGGACGCCGGCGCGACGTGGACGGCCACGCGGCTGCCGGGCTGCTCGGAGAAGCCGAGCGCGCTCGCGACGGACGGGACCACCACCTGGGTCGGGTGCGGGGGTGGCGTCTGGGAGGTGGCGTCCGACGGTGCCGCCCGGATGGTGCTCCCCGCGCCGCTCGCGGCGGGGGCCATCGTCGCGCTCCTCCCGACGCCCGAGGGGCTCGTGGTGGGCGGGGACGGCGGGCTCTGGCGCCTGGCCGACGAGCCCGTGGCGCTCCTGCCGACGCGGGTGCGGGCCGCCGTCGATACGGACGACGCCTGGATCGTGTCGACCGACCGGGGGCTCGTGCGTGTCACCGGCGCCGGGAGCGAGCCGCTGGGGTGGCCGTCGGACGACCTGATCGCGAGCCTCGCCGTCGGCGGCGACGGGCGCCTCGCCGCGGGGGGCTTCGACGGGGCGTGGACCTCCGACGACGCTGGTGTCACCTGGGCGCTCGCCACCGACCGGGACCGCTACGACGATCTCGACACGACCTGGTTCTACGACGGGTGGGCGGTCGTGGAGGACCCGGCGGCCAAGCGGGGCGACGCGAGCGTCGGCGAGGCCGGGGCCGCCGCGGAGTGGCGGCTCGCGGCGACGGCGCTCGCGGTCTACGGGCGCGGCGAGGGGCGGCTCCTCGTGACGGTGGACGGCGGCGACGCGGCCGGCGGGACGAGCGAGGAGGTGGCCGTCGCGGGCGGCACGTGGGGCGTCGTGTGGGGCGCGTCGTTCGAGGGGGGGATCCACACCGTGCGGATCGAGGTCCTCGACGGGCGGGTGGCCCTGGACGGGGGAGAGCGGTGGCGGGCGGCGGGGGCGGACCCGTTCGTTCACGAGCCGCCGACTGCGGGGCCGCCGACGGTTCGCCCGCGGAACGAGCGGCCGTGCGGGTGCGGCGGGGGTGGTGGGGCCGGGGCGTTGTTGGTGGGGTTGGCGATGGTGGGGCGGAGGCGGCGGTAGGGCCCCATCGTCAGGCTCTTTCAGGCGGGCGGCCGCCACGGGGCGCCGGTCTCGCAGGTGACGTGGCCGAGCCGCACCCCGGTGGGGGTGAGCTCGATGGTGCCGAAAACGATGGGCAGGGCGAACCGCCGCGGGCCGATCGAGCCCGGGTTGAACACGGTCAGGCCCCGATCCACGCCGATGAACGGGACGTGCGAGTGCCCGCACACCACGAGGGCCGCCCCCACGTCCTTCGCCGTGCGCGCGACCTCGGCGCGCAGCTTCGGGCCGTACACCGCGATGTGGACGAGCAGGATGCGCAGGGTGCCGCTCGGGCCGCCCTGCACGTCGATCACGCGCTGGTCGGGTACGCCCGGCATGTGCCCGTCGATGTTGCCGCGCACGGCCAGCACCGGGGCGTAGGCGCCGAGGAGATCGAGCACGGCGGGATCCCCGATGTCGCCGGCGTGGAGGATCGCGGCCGGCCGCAGCGCTTCGAGGCGCTCGGCCATCGCGGGGTGGGGCCGCGCGTGGGTGTCCGCGACCACCACGATCCGCGCCGCGCCCTCCGACGGGAGCGCGACGGTGTCGATGTCCTGGGCGCGTCCGACCATCGGCTCCTCGTAGCCGAATGCGGCGCCGGGTGGGGGACCTCGCCGAGTGGTTGCGCGAGAGGGGCCCCTCGGCGCCGCGCCGAGGGGCGGTCGTCGCATCAGGGCGCGGTCGGGCCGCAGCGGGTGGGATCCGCGCTCGCCGTGACGAGCCACGCGACGAGGTCCCGCCGCTCGGCGGCATCCGGAACCCCCGCGAACGTCATCTTCGTGCCCGGCACGGCCGCCAACGGATCGGCGAGGAACCACTCCAGGCTGCGCGCGGACCACGTGATGCCGGAGGCGACCAGGGCGTCGCTGTAGGCGAAGCCGGGCACGGTGCCGGCCCGCCGGCCCACGATCCCGCAGTGCCGCGGGCCGGTCCGGTCGTACTCGAGCGAGTGACAGCCGAGGCAGCGCGCGTAGATCTGTTCGCCACGAACGGGATCGCCGGGCGTCGCGGGAGGCCCCTGGGTGACCGTGGCCGGCGCGTCCCCGGCCACGGCGGCCCCGGTGCACCCGCCGCCCGCGACGAGCGCGGCGACGAGCCCCATCGCGGCCAGCGCCCGTGTCACGAGAAGAACGCGCCGGGGACGGGATCGAGGCCCAAGGCGTTGCGCAGCACCGCCCAGTGCATCGCCTCGTCCGCGAGGATGCTCGCGGCGGCGCTGGAGAGCTCCCGCCCCTGGAACAGCGGGATCGCCCCCGCGTACGCGCTCATGGCGCCGCGCTCGAGGCCGGCGGCGAACGCGAGCACGTCCTTCTCCGACTTGAGCTGGGCCACCGGGAACTCGTACGCCTTCTTCGCCTCCACGGGCTGCCCGCCGAGCGCGCGCACGGCCTTGGCGAGGGCCTCCACGTGCTCCTTGTGGTGCCCCTGGAAGGCGATGGCCACCTTCGCGACGCCCGCGGTGAGGAGCCCGCTCCCGGCGCCGAGCTGGTAGGCCGCGACGGCCTCGTGTTCGGCCGCGATCGCGGTGTTCAGGATCTGGACATCGCCCGCGGCCGAGGTCGAGCCCGCGAGGGCACGCGTCGGCGCGCCCGCCACCAGGGCGAGCGTGGCGCCCGAGAGGACGGCGCCCCCGGTGCCCACGAGGAACCGGCGGCGAGAGTGGAGGGCGGCCTCCCTGAGGATGTCGTTGGACATTGGATCGACTCCAGTGGGCACACGCGTGCCCAATCGTGCGCGGCGCCCCTCGCGGAAAATTCCGATGGGGGAACCGGCGCTTCGAAGTTGGCAGCGTCTCCCGATCCGCGGGGTTCCGCGGGTCGCGAGGCGTGCCATGCACGATGGAGGCGTGCCGTTCGGGAAAGGTGACAGAAAAGATTCAGATTGAGGGGCGGCGGGGCGGCGGGGGCGCCGGGTGGAGCGGCGGCGGGGCGCGGGGCACCCCAAGCGCAGCCTTTCCCTGAGCATTGGGGTGGGCTTGACCCGGCCCCCTCGTCACCGACTACGGCTCGAAGAGGTCGGCCCCGAAGTAGACGAAGACCGAGCCCGCATTGGTGGTGCCGCCGTCGTCGTTCTGGGCGCCCACGACGAGGTCGTCGAGGCCGTCGCCGTCGAGATCGCCGGCCGCGAGCGACCGGCCGAAGGAGTCGTTGACGGAGCGGCCGGCGAGGGTGAGGTGCGCGTCCGTCGTCGAGACGGTGCCGGCGGTGCCACCGGCGAAGACGAACGCCTGCCCGACCGTGCCTCCGAACACCCCGGTGCCGACGGCCAGCTCGTCCCGCCCGTCGCCGTCGAGATCGGAGAGGAAGGTGGTGGAGATGCCGAAGTAGGTGTAGCTCGTGACGCCCGCGATCCGCAGCGTCGCGCGGCCGGCGCCCCCGCCGGCCGTACCGTCGGTGAACACGTAGGCGCTGCCGACCGCGCCGCCGGAGCCGCCGAACGGAGCTCCGACGACGAGGTCAAGCGCGCCGTCCCCGTCGTAGTCGCCGGTGGCGCACGCCTGCCCGAAGTTGTCGCTGCCGGTCCCGCTCCAGGACGCGTCGACGCTCCGCGCGTCGATCGACCCGCCGGTCCCCGCGCTCTCGTAGAGATGGAGGTTGCCGCCCCACGAGACCGCGAAGATGTCGTCGCGCCCGTCCCCCGTGACATCTCCCGCGCAGGCGTATTGGAAGAGGAAGTCGTCGCTGTCGTCGGTGATCGTGAACAGGGCGTCCTCCACCTCGGTGGTGACGCCGGGCGACTCGAGATCGAGGACGTAGGCGTTGAAGGGGGTGGCGTAGTAGCCCCACGTCCCTTCCCCGAAGGCGAGGAGCTCGCCGTCGCCGTCGCCGTCCCAGTCGAGGCCGACGATCCGCTCGTAGCCGAGCTCGGCGCCCGCGTAGCTCCCCTCGACGACCGTCCGCGCGACGCTCGTGGCGGTCCCGGTGCTGCCCAGGGCGGTCGACGCGGCGAAGAGGTAGACCGCGCCGTTCGGCTCCGAGAGGTAGGCGCCCACCGCGAGGTCGTCCTCGCCGTCGCCGTCCACGTCCGGAACCGTCGCCATCGTGCTCCCGAGGCGGGCGTAGCTGCTGTCGCCGTAGGCGCGGAACAGGCTCCGCGCCGTCATCGAGCCCGCGCCCGCGCCGGCGTCGAGCACGATGACCTCGCCGGTGGTGTCGGCGTAGTTGTAGGCGCCGGACGCAATGTCGTCGATGCCGTCCCCGTCCACGTCCCCGAGGATGGCGACCTGGGCGCCGTGCGCCGCCGAGGACGACACGCCGGTGTAGATCGTCGCGTCGGCCGTCGTGATCGCGCACCCCGTGCTCCCATCACAATCGGCGTCGACGTCGTCGGTGCACGCATCGGCGGCGTCCGGGTGGACGTGCTCGTCGGCGTCGTCACAGTCGCCAATCGCGGCGTAGCCGGAGGGGGTGGCGCAACTGTAGACGGCGACCGTGCCGGAGCCCCACCCGTCCCCGTCCGCATCCGCCGACCAACCCAGCTTGGACGCGTCCGGCATGTCCGGGTCGGCGTCGTCGGCGAGGCCGTCACAGTCCTCGTCGACGTCGGCGTCGTCGCACGCCTCGTCGTCGCCGGGGCTCACGGCGGCGTCGCCGTCGTCACAATCGTCGTCGTTCGACGTGTGGCCGCTCGGCGCGTCGCATTGGGAGCGGGTGGCGCCGGGCACGCCGTAGCCGTCGCCGTCGGCGTCCGGCCACCACGTGCTCTTCGACGCGGAGGAGACGCTGGTGTCGCTGTCGTCGGCGCGGCCGTCACAGTCCTCGTCGGCGTCGGCGGCGTCACACACCTCGGACCCGGCCGGGCTGATGGCCGCGTCGGTGTCGTCACAATCCGTATTCGTGCTCTCCCAACCCGAGCCGCCGTCGCAGCGGAGGGTGCCGGTGGAGCGGCCGTATCCGTCCCCGTCGGAGTCGGCGTAGAAGGTGCGCTTGCCGCTGCTGGACGCAGAGGTGTCCGCGTCGTCCGCCAGCCCGTCGCAGTCCTCGTCCGTGTCGGCGCCGTCGCACACCTCGGTGGCGCTCGGGTACACGGACGCGTCGTCGTCGTCGCAGTCGGTGGCGTCGGCGACGTAGCTGGTGGGCGGATCGCAGGCCACGCGGGTGCTCCCGGGGTCGCCGTGCCCGTCGCCGTCGATGTCGGCGTGCCAGGTGGAGGCATCGACGGCGTCGTCCTCGTCGGTCGCGCCGTCGCAGTCGTTGTCGACCTCGTCGCAGACCTCGTCGGCGTCGGGGTGGTTGCGCCGGTCGCCGTCGTCACAGTCGGTGCGGTCGCTGACGTGGCGGGCGGGCGCGTCGCAGGCGACCGCGACGTCGTCGGGGTCCCCGAAGCCGTCGCCGTCCGCGTCGTCGTACCAGGGGAGGGCGTCGACGGCCTCGTTCTCGTCGACGGTGCCGTCGCAATCCTCGTCGCCGCCGCCGCAGACCTCGTCGGCGCCGGGGTTGGTGTCGTCGTCGGCGTCGTCGCAGTCGCCGGGCACCGCCGCGAAGTTGCTGCCGATCGAGCAGGCGCGACCCGGGGCGTCGTCCCGCCCGAAGCCGTCGTTGTCGGCGTCCTCCCAGACGTCGATGCGGGTCGAGTCGTCGACGTCCTCGTCGTTGTCGTCCTCGTCCCCGTCGCAGTCGTTGTCGAGGTCGTCGCACACCTCGGTCGCGCCCGGGTGGATGGCGGCGGAGGTGTCGTCGCAATCCGACGCGTCGGTGACGTAGCCGCCGCCGGCTTCGCAGACCGGGACCGGCTCGTCGGCGTTGCCGAAGCCGTCGCCGTCGGCGTCGTGCCAGGCGGTGATCGTGCCGGACGTGCTGTCGTCGGCCACGTCGGAGAGTCCGTCACAGTCCTCGTCGACGTCCCCGGGGTCGCAGACCTCCTGCGCGCCGGGATGGATGGTCGCGTTGGCGTCGTTGCAGTCCTCGTCCCAGAGGTAGCCGTCGCCGTCCTCGTCCTTGTCCTCGAACAGGCCGGGCTGCTCGTCCTCGGCCCCTTCCTTCCCGCCGAACAGCCCGGCGCACGCGAGCGTCCACGCGGTGGAGGTGACGAGGAGGAGGACGGACCAACCTTTGGACATCGGGGGCTCGCGGAGGCGCGGAGTGTGCCCGACATCCGGCGCAATCGCCACCCTACCGCCGCGCCCGCACCTCCTCCCAGAGCTGTAGGAACCGCTCCGCCGAACGGAGCATCGGGTCGAGGTCGACGCCCGCCTCCGAGAACCGCTGCCACTGTTGCGGGAGCAGGCCGGGGTGGGCCAGGCCGACGGTGTCGATCTCCAATGTGTCGTCACGGGCGGGGAGGCACCGGCCGGGCCCGTACTTGGGCTCGGCGTGCGAGATCCACCCGTTCCAATCGGACGACCATCCCACCGACAGCGCGGTGCGTTGGGCGGGCGATGTCGCCTCCCAGTTGGTGCCGAGGATCGCGGTGGCGTTGGCCTGGAGGACCTCGTTGACGTGCTCGTAGTGGAAGGCGAACGTGTCGAGCGTCCCGACGCAGTGCGCCGGCACGTCCACCGACGGGTTCACGGGCACCAGCATCTCGGCGGCGAGCCCCATCGCGAAGCTGCCACCCTGCGCGTAGACGTCCACGAGCTGCGCCTCGGTGATGCCGACGTTGCTCTCCCGGATGCTCGACAAGCTGCCGTGCGTGATCACGGGCGGGATGTCGTTCGCGCGGGTGACCTCCAGCGCGTCCGCCATCGTGTCGTGGCTCATGTGGGAGAGGTCGACGAGGATCCCCGCGTCGGAGAGCTCGACGATCGCGGCCGCTCCGCGCTCCGTGAGGCCGCGGCGCTCGCCCCGACGGTCGTGGCGCGCCCCCCGGGGGTTGATGAGCGGCCCCTTCGCGCCCGGGAGGATGGCGGAGCCGCCGAGCTCGTCGTCCCGGAGGTGCAGGAGCGTCACGAGGGCCACGCCCGCGTCCGCCCAGAAGCGGGCGTCCGCGGCGTCGGCCAGGACAAGGTGCCCCCCTTCGATCGAGTGGATGACCACCATCTTGTCGGTCGTCGCCAGGATGGTCCGGGCCTCCTCCGGCGTGCGGGCCAGGGCATAGCGGTCGGCGTGCTCCGCCACGAACGCCTCGACGAAGGCGAGCTGCTCGAGGATCAGGCGCCGGGCCTGCTCCGGGCGGGTCGCCGCCTCCTCGGCCATCGCCGCCGCGAGGAAGATGCGAACGCCCGACTGCGCCAGGTACGGCGCGTAGACGGTCTGCCGGAACTGGTGGCGCCAGGTCAGCCGCGGCGTCCGGTCGGTGAGCCCCTTCGCGAAGAAGCCCCACGGGATGTGCATCGCGGGGTGGGCCTGCCAATCGATCTGCCCGTGGATTTGGGGTGGGGGCTCGGGCGCCGCCGTGGGTACCTCCATGGGTGCCTCCTGGGCGTGGGCGCGCGACAGGGGCCCGGCGAGCGCGAGGGCACCGAGCAGGAGGAGCGCCGAGGGCCGACGGGGGAGAGGGGAGGCGAGCAGGGCGTTCTCGGGACGGGGACGGTTTAACGCTCGGGCGGTGGGGCCCTACCGCAGCGCCCCGGTGATCGGCGCGATCCCCGGCCTGTACAGGGCGGGATCGAGCCCCGCCAGCGCCAGCAGGGTGGCGCCGAGGTGCGCGGCGGTGATCACGGTCCCCGCCGGGTCGTACGCGCCGGTGGAGAGGTCGATCGGGACCCCGACGAGCCCGTCGTCGTAGGCGCCCAGCACCTGGCCTCCGGCGATGCCCGCGCCGAGGAGCAGCGCGCTCGTCCACGTCCAATGGTCCTTGCCGCCCATCGAGTTGAGCCCGGGGGTGCGCCCCATCTCCGAGAACACGATCACGGTGGTCTCGTCGAGCAGGGAGCCGCCCGCCGGACCGCGGCGGCTGGACAGCTCGGACATCACGAAATTGAGGCTCCGGAACATGTCCTCGTAGTGCCCCGTCTGCTCCCCGATGGAGCCGTGGCTGTCCCATCGCTGGTTGAGCCGCCCGGCGTCCTTGATCACGGCGCACCGCGTGAGGTCGTTCTCGAAGCAGGTGAGCAGCGGCTGGGCGCGCTCGCCGAGCGGTGCGCGCGCCCCGGAGAAGGACTCCAGCGCCACCTCCGCGAGGTCGTCCGCCGCGGCGATGCGCTTCTCCATCACGGCCTGCTGCGCGGCCGCGAAGTCACCCACCGCCCCGCCGTCGGCCGCGAGCGCCCGGAGCCGCGCGTCGAGGCGGGCATCCACGGCGGCCTGCACCGCGTCGGGCGGCGGGGTCATCGGGCGATCGCCCTCGGCGAGCGTCGAGCCGTCCAACAGTCGCCGCACCTGGCCGTTGTCACCGAGGCGAACGACGGAGGAGGTGTAGCTGGAGGTGTACCCGGGCCCGCTGGAGACCACGCACGGGAGCCGGAGGTCTCCCCCGGTCTCGGCCGCGAGCGTGGAGGGCCAGTCGTCCGACCCCGACTCCGCGTCGCCGGTGAGCAGGATCTGCCGGCAGCGCTCGTGCGTGACCGACGGGATCTCCAGGCCGTTGAGGACACAGGCACGGGGGCCCCACCGCTCGAAGAACGCGCGGGTGTCGGGCCGATCGGGCGAGTCCACCAGCGCGAGCCCGCCGATCTCCGCCTCGCTGGAGTTCTCGGGCATCGACACGGTCGAGGCGCCGAAGAGCGGCGCGAACACGAAGGTCGGATCCCAGCCGCCGTCGCAGTAGACGAAGAGGAAGCGCCGGTCCGTCCGCGCGCCGGCGAGCAGGTGACGTGGGAGGGACAGGCCGGCGAGGCCCGCGAGCGCGCCTCCGAGCAGGGTGCGGCGGCTGGGACGGGGCGGGTGATGGACGGTCACAGGGTCACGAACAGCGGATCGCGGAGGACGAGCTCGATCACGGCGGCCCAGGCGCCGGGCCCGTCGGAGAGGGCCTCGACCTCGTCCCAGAGCGAGGTGAGGTCGGCGAGCCGCTCGGCGTCGGGCCGGCTGCCCAGGAGCTCCCGGTGGATCGCGACGAGCGCAGGCTCGAAGCCGGCATCCCCGGGGCGAAGCGTCGCGTCGACGCGGCCGCCCTCCACCGCGGAGGCCGCCGCGGCCTGCGCGAAGCGCCGCACGGTCAGCTCCCAGGTCAGGCCCGGAGATTGTTGGGGCTGTGTGACCAACATGCCGTCCACCCCACCCGCCAGCACGCGGTACCCGAAGGTGTCGTTGCCGAGCTGCTCGTAGCCCTGGTAGGTCCAGGCGACGCCCGACCACGCGCCGAGCGCGGTCGCGAGCACGTCGGGGCTCATCATGCGCGCGAGGCGCTCCCGCTCGACGAGGGCCGGCTCCGCGCCCTCCGCGGGCGCCCCCGCCTGGTAGATGGCGTCCGCGAGGAGCGCGTCGAGCAGCGGCCGCATGAGGTATCCGCCGGCCTCGTAGGACGCTTGCAGGGCGTCGAGCCGCTCGAAGTCCTCGAGCCCGGTGGGCCGCCGCCAGTACAGGGAGGCCATGGTCTCCACGGTGCACCGGTGGAAGCGCGGGTCGGCGGCGATGGCCTCCCCGAGGCCGCCGAGCCCCGAGGTCGGCGCCCCGTAGAAGGCCCCCTCCACGCCCAGGAGGACCGGGCCGATCGCCTCGCGCTCCGGGTGGTACACGCTCACGTCGTCGACGTTGTATTGCATGGCCGTGTAGAAGCCGAAGAGCAACACGGCCATCGGGTCGAGCGAGCTGTGGCAGCCCTGGCAATAGGGGTTGGTCCGGAGCGCGTCCTCCGTGTCCACGATGCTCGTGTCACTGGAGAAGCGGACGGGACGCTTCAGGTAGTCCTCGCAGAGCAGCAGATCTGCCACCACCGCCGCGCGGCGCCGGTTCAGGTTGGCGGTGGTGGTGTAGTACCGGATCCACAGGCCGTTGGTGGAGAGCACCCCCGCGGCGGGCCGCCCGTCGGTGTAGTGGGAGACGGCCCAGTCGTCTCCGCCGGGATGTTCGAGGGGCCAGATCGCCGCGAGCAGGCCGTTCGCGAGCGTGTAGTCGGCGGTCACGATGTCCGTCCACGGGGCGTCCGACCCGGCCACGTGCGCCATCAGGCGCAGCGGCTCGTTCGCCACCGCCCGCTCGAACGGGTACTCGAGCCCGTGCTCCCCTTGATCCATCTCCCGGATCCCCCGGTACTCCTCCGCGGTGACGAGGAATTCGTCGACGCGCGTGAGCCAGCGCTCGGCGAGCAGGGAGGCGAAGCGCTCTTCGAAGGGCTCGCCCTGCATCCACTCGGCGCGGAGCGCACCGAGCGCGGCGGGATCGGCCTCGACCGCGTCCAACTCTTCGAGCGAGGGGAGGCGGCCGCGAAGGTCCAGGCTCGTGCGGCGGGCCAGGCGGGGCCCGTCGAGGGGCACGAGGAGCGCTGCCTCGGGGGCGGCGGGTCCGACGACGTCGTCGGGTTCCGCGCACGCCAGCAGGCCGAGCAGCAGCGCGGTCACCACGTGTCCGCCGGGGGCCGCAGCGCCGCGAGGCTGGCCGCCCACATCGGGGCGAGGTCGACACACGCGCGCCCGGTCTCGGTGCCGTCGTAGGACACCGTGCCACAGCCGTCGCACGCCGCGTCCAGCACGAGCGCGTGCCAGCCGCCGCTCGGGTCCCGCAAACCAATCGTCCCGGTGCCGCCTGCGCAGGACTCGGTGTCGACGGCCACGCCCTCGAAGGAGACCGCCGCCCCCGCCACCGCCGAGATCCCGTCGACGGCGAGCGTTCCGCCCTCCGCACGGAGCCCGCCTTCCATGTGGAGCATCATCGAGTGGCCGCTCCCCAAGAGCCCCCCCGCGGAGGGCCACGCGAAGGTCCCGCTCCCGTTGACCCAGAACCGGCCCGACCCGGTGGGGGCCTCCATCGACAGCTGGCCATCCCCGAAGTACCGCGTGCCGTCGGGCTCGATGACCTCGCAGTCGTTCGAGAGTTGGAACCCCGTCACCCCGGTCCCGTCGAAGCGCAGGAGCTCGGCGGTGCCGGCGAAGTGCCATCCGTCGCTCGTTTCGCAACCGGCGTAGTCGATGGGCAGGTTCCAGGCGTCCCCGTTGGGACAGCTCGCATCGGCGTGATCGAAGAGCCCGAGCCACGCCAGCACCGTGCCCCACGGCTCCGCGATCCCGCTCCCGAGCGCGGCCTCGATGCCGGCGGGCACCTCCGCGGGCCCCCAGGTGGCCGGCGCGGCGGGCCACGTGTCGGGGACGGCGTCCGGCGCCGCCACCGCGGTGTCCTGCGCGCATGCCGCCGCGCCGGTCGACCCCGATGGGCAGGGCCCTTCGCACCCGACGACGAGGGGCAGCATCACCCACGCCCTCTTCATGGAGAGCCGAGGGAGCAGGCGAGGTATCGGTCGAGGATCACGAGATCGTCGGGGTACACGCCCCCGCCGATCGGCATCGCCTCCCGCTCGATCACCGCGCTCCGCACGGCCGCGGCCGACGCCCGGACGTCCGACTCCGTGTCGAAGTCGACACCGACCGGCGCCCCACGCCGGTCGGGGGTGTTGGCGGAGTGACACGACCGGCACCAGGTGGTGAAGAAGCCGTCCGCCCACGCCCAGGTCACCGCGGGGCCCGCCGCGCAGGCGGGGTCGACCGTCGCGGCCGTGTCAACGGGGGGGCCCGCACAAGCCGCGAGGAGGAGGGCCATCGGCGAGAGGGGCAGCATGCGCGCGCCCGACGTTAGCATGGGCGCCGCTATTTCCAAGCGGATCCTGGCGCCATGCGATCAGGCCCGCGGAGCGGTCGCACGGCGGCGTCCGATGGCGAGCACGCCGGCCAGCGCGAGGGCGAGCCCGCCGGACCCGCTGGTGGCGCAGCCGAGCAGGCCGAGGGAGAGGGGCATGGGCGCGTCCGGGTGCGCCAGTCTACTTGCGGTTTGGTGGGCGACCAACGCGCGGCGCGGCGCTCCTGGGGGCGCGCGCCCGCGCGGACGCGGTCGCCGGGCGTCCTTCGGGGTCGCGCTCCGCGCTCCGTCGTCCCGCCGCGCGCGGGCCGACC